>JBDHAI010000034.1:0-13760 GCA_039588155.1 Gemmatimonadota bacterium
CCAGATCCTCCAGCAGTTTACCGACCCACGAAACGAGGTTGGCAACGCCCTTGGGCACGGCAGCACCGACGGTATCGCAGAGACATACGCGTTTGGCACCGGCGTCGATGCCGGCACTCAGCAGTAATCTGAGGTCGTCGGGCGCCGCGCGGATCGTGTCCTCGGTCACGTACATGACGTCGAGGCCTTCACCCACGGCGAAACCCACCGCCTCACTCGTATGGCGCAGGATGTGATCCAGGTCCCACTCTTCCGCGTACTGACGAATCGGACTGCTGCCGATGAACACGCACGCTTCAATCGGCACGCCCGTCTTCTGCACTACATCGGCGATCGGCTGGATATCCACGGTCATCGTTCGGGCAGCGCAATTGGCCTTTATCCGCAGCTTGGAATCGGCGATCTCCTGACAGAGCCGCTCGACCGCATCACGCTGCCGCGGACCGGCCCCCGGCAACCCGATGTCCGCCGTCTCGATGCCGAGCCTGTCCATTAAGTGAAGGATCTTGATCTTTACGTCGGTGGGCGGGTCGATCGCCGACGGGCTCTGCAAACCGTCGCGCAGAGTCTCATCGTCCAGCATGGCCGTACGTGGCGACTGAGGCTCCTGGCCGCCCAGATCTGACCAGTCGTAAACGAGACGATCTTCTGAGGGAACGGTCACAATTGCTCTCCCGTCAAACGTATCAAGAGACGCTGGACCGCCCGAAACCCCGGGCGCGCTCGAGCAGTTTCACTGCCGTCTCCTCATCACCTCTGGACCGATGGATCTGTGCCAAATGGAAGAGGCTGCTCACTTCCTCCAGGCCTTCGTCCAAACTGCGCTGGAACTCGCGCGCCGCGGCGTCGAAGTCCTCCATCCGTTCGTAGATGACGCCGATATGGTAGCGGGCCATGAGGTACTCCGGCGTGAGCGCCGTACACTTCTCGAAGTGTTCCAACGCCAAATCGAGCTCACCCGCATGAAACAGAGCGATGGCAAGTCGGTAATGTGCGGCGTTGTAGTGCGAATCGATCTCCAGGCAATGCCGAAAGGCACGGATCGCCTTAGGCATGTTGCCGCGGTGGTAGTGCGCGACACCCAGGTCGTACGAACACTCCACAAATTGCGGCGCGAGCCGGAGCGCGTGCTCGTACCGGTCGATGGCGAGATCCAGCGTGCCCTGGTGGAAATAGACGTTGCCCAACAAGTGATTGGCCAACACGTGGTCAGGTTCTGTAGCTACAAGCCGCTCGAGCTCGCGCCGAGCATCACTGTGCTTACCCTCCGTTTCCGGGACCAGCGCGTGCAGGATCTTGTGGTCGATGTAGGGATCGCGCAGGAACATACCGCACTCGGCGCAGAACTTATCGGCATCGGCCGCTTCACGGCCGCATCTCGTGCATCGCATCGTTGCGCTCTCCTAGCCCTTGGCAGGGTTTTGTTTTCGGACGTTCAGGTTAGAGACTACCGCTCGTGATCGAGACCGGCAAGCCGGTCAGACCGACGCTTGCGAGTGTAGATGATCTTGAACTGCAGCGCCGCCAGCAGTTGGCAATCCTCGCAGTCCTCGCCGACGTCTTTTGGCTGGACGGGGTCCGCACAAACCTCGTAGCCCAACTCGGTATACAGCTCTATGACTTCCTTGGCTCGCTGGGCATCGGCGATGAAGCGGCGCTCCCAACCTTCCGCGATGCGGGTCGGGTCGCCCGCGTCGTCTAGCATCGCCACGTGCCGTCCTCAGGCCGGCGTCGCGCCGCGGACGGGGCTGCGGCGATCTTGATCGAGCTTCTTCAGCCGCCGATGGCCGAGAATGGCGGCCCCGAGCGCCGACGTGAACTGGACCAGGTCGCCGTCCGGAACGTTGACCTCGGCGCCCAACTGTTCCCTAACGACGCCCACCATCCGCTCGAATCGGAGGATGCCGCCGATCAACGTGAATTCCGGCTCCATACGGACGCGCTTCATCAGCTGAACCGAGCGGCCGACCAGCGAAGAAATCGCGCCGTGCATGATGTCGGCGGGGGCGACGCCTTGCGAGAGGTGATTGATCACCTCCGATTCGGCGAACACGGCACAGACCCCGGATATCGGGATGGCCTCCTTCGAGGTCGACACGAGCGGCCCGATCTCTTCGGTCGTGTATCCCATGTAGCGGGCGGTCTTCTCGAGAAACGCACCGGTACCGGCGGCGCATTTGTCGTTGAGCCGGAACGACTTCACCTTGGCGGCTTCATCCAGTCGGCTCGCCTTCATCGTCTGGCCGCCGACGTCGAGGATGGTCCGGGTCTGCGGAAAGAAGAACGTGGTGCCGCGCGCGGCGGCCGTCAGGTCGGTCACCTGCACGTCGCTGATTTCCGCCTGATGGCGGCCGAAGCCCGTCGCGACGACGTAGGCGATGTCGTCCGCCGTCAATCCCGCAGCCGCGGCCGCTTTGAGATGCGTGCGTTCCGCCACTTCGGTCAGCTTGAACCCCGTGGGCTCCATCGCGCGGCCGACAATCTCGTTGTCGGCGCTCAAGATGATGGCTTTGGTGTAGGTCGAGCCGATGTCGACGCCGCACGTATAGGTCATCATGCGCTCCGTCCGCTATCGGCAGGAGCCCGGCTGGCCAGGATGTGGTCCAGCGCGAACAGGGCGGCACCCAGCGCGCCCATGTAATGCGACTCCTCACTGACATTCACCTCGAGCCCCAGTCGCTGATTGAGCGTCTCGATCATCGCCAGGTTGAGTGCGACACCACCGGTGAAGGTCACATCTTTCTCGATGCCGACACGACGCAGAAGACCCGCGGACCGCGCGGCGATCGACTGGTGAACCCCGAGAAGGATATCCTCGATCTTCTTTCCCTTTCCCAGCCACGACAGTATCTCAGATTCGGCGAACACCGTGCACGTCGTACTGATCTTCACGGGGCGCTCGCCGCGTAGCGCCGTCGGACCCAATTCATCCAGCGGGATGTCCAGCGCGCTCGACGCCGCACCCAAGAAACGGCCGGTACCCGCCGCGCACTTATCGTTCATGCAGAAGTCGACGATCTCTCCGCTCGGCGCGACGCGGATGGCCTTGGTGTCCTGGCCACCCATGTCCACGACGGTGCGCGTGCCGGGGAACATGTGGACCGAGCCGCGGGCGTGGCAGCTGATCTCGGTCACCTGGGTGTTTCCGAAGGTGACCTTGTAGCGGCCATAGCCGGTGCCGACCACATACTCGACTTCCTCTTCGCGTAGGTCGCCATCGCCCAACGCCACCTGGAATGCTTTATCGGCGGCGCGAATCACGTTGGCACCGGTCTCGGTCAAAGACCGGCTGACGATCTTCCCGCCCTCATCGATGATGACCGCCTTGGTCTGAGTAGACCCGACGTCGACGCCGGCTGCATACGCCATGTGTGACCTTTCCTAGATGAGCCTAAGTTGTGCCAGCGGCGGCCTGGTTTCTGCGTGCGGCCAGACCTTCGAAGAACGCATCGACACGGTTCTTGAGTTGCGCCTCCGACACGACTCGCCGGTCCATCATGTCCGACTCGATGAATAAGCTGGGAACATCCCGCTCCTGCATCAGAGCACGACGGTTGTCCGCCAGACCGGTGGAGACCGTGCGACAACTCTTGATCGGGTGGTAGACCACGCCGTCCGCCTGGTAGGCGTCGATCATCTCGGTCAGGATGCCAACCTGGAAGAACATGCTATCCATGGCATCGCGAACGCCGATCAGAAGGCCTTCGGCCAGGCTCTCGAGTGGAGTGCTCAGATCGTACTGGTAGCCCGAATTCGCGCCGCCCGACGCGAACCACAGGTAAGTGGAATTGACAAAGGTGCCGCCGAGCTCCGTGAACAGCTCGGTGAAGCGGCGGAAGATCGGATAGCACGGCACACCGACGAACAGCAGTCGGTACTGTTCATCGGTCAGTGTGCCGATCCCGCGATCTCGCTTGAACTCCAGCTCCTCGACGAGCTCGGTAAAGTATCGAGCACCTTGCTCGGTGCCGCGGAGCCCGTTGGAGACACCCAGATAGATCGTGCCGTCGGACAAGGCATTGAAGAGCGAGGGGCGTGCCTGGTTGAGCTCGAGCACGCGCTTCCAGCTCCGGCTCATGGTGTTGGCGTGGTCCATGCCCTCACGCAGCCGGTCGATGTCGAACTTGACCCCGCTGACCTGTTCACATATCGGGATGAGCTCTTTGATCTGGTTCGCCACGTAGCGGCGGTCGTTCTCGAAGTCGGGATCGCCGGGCCAGGTCTGGGCGCCATTGGCGCGTGTGCCCGGCACGTCGAGCACGAACGTGGGAACTCCGTACATGCGCTCCCAGATCTCGGCCCATTTGATGTAGGTATTGCAGGCGTTGGTGTAAACGGCGATCCCCGGCTTGGGTATCCGACCCATAGGCAATTCACCGCCGCGTAGCTGGGTCGCGACATCGGCCTTGACGTAACCGCAAATATCCGGCGAGTAGCCGTAATCCTCGGCCTCGTCGAGGTACTCGTGCGCTACGCGGCGCACGGCCGTCTGCAGCGAGTTGATCTCCGGGAAGACGATGGGGAAGTCGAACGCCCGCAGCAGTTCCGTTAGAGAGCCCATGACGAACACATAGGCGGCGCGCCGGTCCGCCTCGGCCGCGCTCGTCAGCTCCTCGAACCAGGTCCGGAACAGCTGTGCCCCGTCTTTGTTGCCCCGTCCAACGATCGTGTCGCCAGAATCGTCCATCATCTGTGCCTCAAGGCTCTAGTCAAACAGGAGGTTCTCGACGAAGGTCTCGAGCTGGATCTCGAGATGGTCGAAGCTCGTCATGTTCTCTTCAAACTCGCTCACGAAGTACGGAATGTTCGCTTCGTCCAGAGCACGGGTGTACGCCACCTGCTCTTCCAGGCCGGGCTCGCACATCTTGGCCGCCGTCACTATGGCGGCTTCCGCTCCGGAGTCCCGGATCCGCTGCAGCAGCATCTTCTCCTTGGGCTTACTCAAATCGTGCTGCACCGGACTGTAGGAGGACTTCTCCAAGTAAGCTCGCGCCAGGTTGAGTAATGGATCGCCCTCGACCGGTACGTCGTCGAGAATCCAGCGGAGCCCGATGAGCAGATCGTCGTCCACTACGTAGCAGGAGCGCCCGATGGCCCGGATCAGGTCCAGCGGCGGCTGCTCGCAGAAGCCGCCCTCGAACACCACACGGATTCTGTCCTGGCGCTTCGTCTCGCGTTCCTGGATGAGCGGCAATACGGTCTTGAGCAGTGCGTTGTGCTCCTCCCGCGGGATCTGGCCGCCGACGGCCATCAGCGCGTAGGCCTCTTCCGCCGATACCAGCCAGGGCGTATCGCGTTTGATGCCATACAACTTCCTGAGCAGTTCCCGGTTCTCGTTGAATACGCCGAGCGAACGGCGAAGATTGTCGTCGCTGATCTCGCGGCCGGCGATCGCTTCCACGCCGCGCTTGAGCCGAGCGTATTCGTCACGCAGGTACTCCGCCGCGTGACGCGAGTTGGCGTTCTGCGGCAGATAGAGGATCTGGCAAGGATAGGAGAAGTTGCGACCCCAGACGCCCGCCAGGTTGCGGGCCGCATCGCAGATGGGGTGGGTGACGAACATTTCCAGCTCGATCCGCTGGCTGAGCACCAACTCCAGCGACGTCTTGAGGATCGAGCACAGATAGGAGCCGAAGCGGGAGTCGGCCTGGACCGCCTCTATCGGCGCGCCCCGGACCTTGAAGGGCAACATGCCGGCGGCGTGTACGATCTCCTCTGGGAAGTAGACCTGAAAATGACCGACGACCTGGCCGCCAGCATCGCGCCAGCGCTTGACGGTGGGAAAGGCGTCGTCCTCCAGCAGCTCGCGGCAGTGCCAGAGCACCTCCTCCAGCGGCTGGCCCTCCCAGTCCGAGAACACACGAGGTGCAGTCATCTATGTTTCCATACCGGCTGGCGTTTCTCCAGGAAGCCCTGCAGGCCCTCGACGGCGTCGGCTGTCGCCATCAATTCGCTCACGTAGATGCGACCGGCTTCATCCAAAGCCTTCTGCACGCGGCCGGCGCTCCCCGCCCGCAACGCCCGCTTCGTCGAGCGCAGCGCCGCCGCGCTGTGCCTCGCCATGCGACTCGCCAAATTTGCTGCCTCTTCTTCCACGCTGTCGTCCGCGACCACGCGCCGCACAAGACCCAGCTCCATCGCTTCCTGCGCGCTGATCGTGTCCCCGGCCAAGACGAGCTCCGCCGCGGGGCCCGGGCCGCACAATTCGGGTAACAACGCGCAGGCCGCCGGCGGGAACACGCCGAGCACGATCTCGGGCTGCCCGAAGACCGCGCCTTCGCCGGCGATGACCAGATCCACCGCCTGAACCAACTCGAACCCACCACCCAGGCAGCGGCCCCGTACCGCCGCGAGGACCGGGAGCGGGAAGTTGTAGATCGCGGCTACGGTATCGATGAACTCCGGGATCATCGCTTCATGCTCCGGGGGCAGATGCTCCCCCACATCGGCTCCCGCCGAGAAGTGCTTTCCTTCCGCCTGCAGGATCAGCACGCGCAACGAATCCTGCGACTCCAACTCGATGAGCTTGCCGCGCAAGTCCCCCATCACTTCCCGAGTCAGGATGTTGAGCGGCGGGTGGCTCAGCACCAGCCGCGCGATTCCGTCTGTAACCGACGCCTGAACTGTCATATCAAGTGCTCCAGTGCTCCGGAACGGCCATCACGCGGCCGAATCCGTCTTGGACCAGGTCGTGCCCGGCCGCTCGAGGCTGTAGTAGACCTTGATCTCCTCCAACTCCTCGAAGACCCGTGGGACGATCTGGAGGTCCATGCCGATCTCGATGTCCTCCTCACCTATACTCTCACCGAACCAGGCGAGGGCTTTGCCGCCTTCCTCGAGATCGACGACGCCCACCACGTAGGGGCTCACATCCTCGAAGCCCGTTGGCGCGGCCACGATTTTGGTATAGGTGTGCAGCTTCCCCTTACCGCCCACCTCGAGGAACTCGAAGTCGCCGCTCATACACTTCTCGCAGTCGGCCCTGGGAGGAAAAGACGCGGCCCCGCAACTCTTGCAGCGGGATGCCATCAGGTGGCCGTCTTTCAGGTAGCGGGCAAAATCGGTAACCTTGGTGTACGGCGTGTAATTGACTTTTCCGAACCACTTAAACATCGCTCAATCCCTCTTGAGGATCTGTACAAAGCAGTACTGGCCGATCCCGCCGACATTGTGCGTGAGCCCGATATCGGCATCGGGCACCTGGCGCTCGCCCGCCTCTCCCCGAAGTTGTTTAGCGATCTCATACGTCATCGATACGCCGGTAGCGCCGATCGGGTGACCCTTCGCCTTCAGACCGCCGTCGACGTTCACGGCCACCTTGCCACCGACGTAAGTCTGCTTGTCGGCGACGAACGGCCCACCCTCGCCCTTCTTACAGAAGCCGAGGTCTTCGTACGCCATGATCTCGGCCACCGTGAAGCAGTCGTGGACGTCCGCCACCTTGACGTCGTCCGCTCCCACACCTGCCATCTCGTAGGCGACCGATGCGGCTCTTTCGGCGCTGGGGAGGCCGACCAGGTTCGGCCGTCTCAGCACGGACATCGTTGCCGTCGCGCAGGCCATACCGTCCAGCCAGACCACTTTGTCGGAGATCTCCTTTGCACGCGCCTCGCTCGCGAGGATGACGCAGGCGGCACCGTCCGCGTTGGCGCAGCAGTCGTAGACCTGGAACGGCGTGGCTACCTCTTCCGAAGCCGCGGCCTTCTCCGCCGTGATCTCCTTTCTAAATAGCGCGTACGGGTTCATAGCGCCGTAGTGGTGGTTCTTGATCGCGACATCCAGCAGCTGCTCGCGGGTGGTGCCGAACTCGTACATGTGCCGCTTGGCAAACATGGCGTAATAGCCCGGGAACGTCGTGCCGAAGCCCGATTCCCACTGCACTTCGCCGACCCGTCCCATCAAGGCGAGTATTTCGGCGGTGGAGAGCTCGGTCATCTTCTGGCACCCGATGACCGCCACCACGTCATGGACGCCCGCCTTGATGGACATCCAGGCGGTGCGCAGGGCCGCGCTCCCCGACGCGCAGGCAACTTCGGTCAGCCAGGTCGGCTTGGGAACGAGGCCCAGATACTCCTGGACCACGCCGGCCAGCGAGCGCTGCTTGTGGTATTCGGGAACGGACCCGATCACCGAGGCGTCGATCACCTCCCGGTCGATGCCGGCGTCCTGCACGGCATCCCGGAAGGCCTCGAAGGCCAATTCCTGCACGGTGGCGTCGCTGCGTCGGCCGAAGACGCCGTGTCCGACACCGATGATTCCGACTCTCGTCATAGCCGCACCGCCTTACATGTATTGGCCGCCATCGATCTTGATCACTTCACCCGTGATATGGCGTGACCGGTCCGAGCAGAGAAAGGCCACCACATCGGCGCACTCCTCCGGAGTCGCGAACCGGCCTAAGGCCGTCTCGTCCATCGCCTTCGTCAGGAACTCCGGCGGTATGCCGTGGGCCATCTCGGTCATCACCATTCCCGGCGCCACAACATTGACGTTCACGTTGAACTTGCCCAGCTCTCGCGCCAGCGACTTGCTCATGGCGATCTCGCCGCCCTTCGAGGCGGAGTAGTTGACCTGGGCGAACTTCCCTCGCATGCCGTTGATCGAGGAGATGTTCACGATCTTGCCGCCTTTCTGGTCCTTGAATATCAAGGCGGCAGCCTTGTTGTAGTTGAAATAGCCCTTGAGGTTGACGTTGATGACGGTATCCCACTGCTCCTCGGACATCTTCCAGATCACACCGTCCCAGTTGATCCCCGCATTGCACACCATGATGTCGAGGCCGCCGAGCTCTTCGACGACCTTTCGAACCATGTTCTGTGCATCGTCGTACCTGCTCACGTCCGCCTGGATGGCCAGCCCTCTTCGCCCCATCGCTTCGACCTTGCTGACGACGTCTTTCGCTTCGCTGTCGTGACGGCGGAAGTTGATGGCGACGTTGCAGCCCTCACGCGCCAGCGTCAGCGCGATAGCCGCGCCGATGCCCAAGCTGCCGCCGGTGACGATCGCGTTCTTTCCTTCCAGTCCTAAGTCCATCGCCCGAACCTCAACTTCCCTGCTGATACTGCGGCGAAATCGCCCGGATCAGCTCGTCATCCCAAGGGTGGCCGTCCGCCAGCAACTGGCGCAGCTTGATGAAGTCGACCTCTCGCTTGCCCTTGGGACCCTCGTTGAAGGCTCGGAAACCGGCCTTGGCCTCGGTCATCATGTTGAGGGCCAGCCATTCGCGATTCGTCACGTTCGTGTTGTCCCAGTGCCACTGCTTGTGCTTGCGCAGGCCGTTGACCGTCTTGGACACGCAGTCCGGCATCAGCATGAGGATCTTGGTGCAGAGAATCTCCACAGCCTCGTCGAGCTTGCTCAGATCGGTCTCGGCCTTGCCCAGAATCTCCTTCGCCGAATCCCTCTCGGCGCCGGTCTTGAAGTCGCCGTAGACGATGTTGCCGAACTCGTCGACGACGCGGTCGGTCACGACCATCGGGTTGGGAATCCACTTCCCTTGTAGCTTCAGGACCGGAACGACCTGGTTGATCAGGCCGATGAACAGCGCCTTGTGAGCGCTCCACATCTCGCAGAGGATGCCGCTCTCCATCGCCCGCGAGAAGCCGACGTAGAGCGGGAGGAAATCGGTCGAGCCGCCGTCGGGCGCCGATCCATGCTTGGGCCCCGCCTGGCCGAAGCGCGCCGTGTCGGCGGAAACGCTGAAGTCGCAGGCCATGCCGATCTCCTGCCCGCCCGCGATGCGCATCCCGTTGACTCGGTTGATTACCGGTTTATCGCAGCGCAGGATGACGTCGATCATGTCGTTGAAGAGGCGCATGTACTGCTTGTATTCCTGCGGATTGCCCGCGTAGTACTCGGCGTATTCCTTCGTATTTCCACCGGTACAAAAGGATTTGTCGCCGACCGCCGTGAACACGCAGGCCACGACGCTACGATCCATGCTCGCCTGACGGAAAGCGAGTATGACCTCTTTGACGGCATCGGTCGTGTAACTGTTGAACTGCTTTGGGTTGTTGAGCGAGATCCAGGCGTTGAACAGGCCCTCGACCGGCTTGCCGGCAGGGTCCAACGCGGGGCGAAGCTCGTAGAGGATCTCCTTGTAATCGCCCTCCGGCACGAGTGTGTGGCTCTTCAACATGGCGCGTTCCTCCCTCACGACGCCCAGTTCGGCATCAGAATTGCACGTTTATCGATCTGATGATCTGCAACCTGTTGTAGCACATCCGGCCCCTCACTCATAGGGTAGGTCTGGATGAAGGGCTTCAGCGTGATCTTCTCGTCCGTTACCATCCGCAATGCTTCTGGATACAGCTCGGGCTTGCAGCCCCAGGTTCCCTGCACCGTCGCGTCAAAGGCCATGAGGTTGCTGAGGCGGTACTCTCCCTTGGCCAGCGTGAATCCGACGACCAACAGCGTGGAGGCGTAGGTCAGTAGCCCGTAGGCCGTCTGCTGCCCGCCCGCGTGGCCCGAACACTCGAAGATCTTCCAGCTGTGCTTGGGGCAGCCCCACTCCTTCGCTTGTCCCCCGATCCCCTTCTTGAGCGACTTGAAATCCGTCTCCGCCGAGTTGATCGTCAGACCGGCGCCGTAATCGGCGATCGCATCCAGCTTCTTCTGATCGACGTCGATGGCCACGACGTGGGCGCCGAACGCCGCCGCGATCTGCACGCAGTAGGTGCCCACACCGCCGACACCGATGACGACGGCCAGATCACCTTCCGTCAAACCGGCGCGCACGATGGCCTGGTAGGGCGTAGTCACCGCATCGGCGATCACCGAGAGCTCTGGCAGCTCGTATCCCCCGCGGTCTTCTACACCGCAAAGACCGCGGCCCGGCACCACGATCGCTTCGGCGAACCCGCCGTCGATATCGTTGCCCGGCATCAGTTGCGCGCGGCAAATGTTACCGCGCCCTTGCCGGCACAAATCGCATTCGCCGCACGGGATCACCGCCGGGACGATGACCTCGCGCCCCATGAGTTGCTGATAGTCTGATCCCGCCGCGATCACCGTACCGCTGATTTCGTGGCCCAGCGTCAGCGGCAGCTCTTTCTTCGTGGGGACGCCGTCCTTCCAGAAGCCGATGTCCGTGTGACACACGCCGCAACCCGCGACCTTAACCACAAGGTCGCCGTCACCCGGTTCCGGCTCTGCGACATCCACGACCTCGAGAGGTGCGTCTGCTGCAACGAATTGGATGGCCTTCATCTTACAACCTCGTCGAGCTGGGGGGCTTTCGCTCCCGTTAACATCTCAGCCCGCCCACCAGATGGTCCGCGAACTGGGCTCCCAGTTCCGGTGCGTGAATCGCCCCTTCCGGCCGGTACCATCGGGCAATCCAGTTGATCGCCCCGAGGATGGCGAACACCGCGATCTTCGGCTCCACCTCTCGGAACTCTCCCTCCTGCATCCCTTGCACGATCAGCTCGCGAAGAACCTTCTCGTAGCGATCGCGGGCCGCAACGATCTCGGATTTGCGCTCGGCAGCCAGCGCCGGCACCTCGAAGGCGAGCGGCGATCCCTCCAACGTCTCCGTCATGATCCGCACGTGCTCGCGAATGACGTAGGCAAGTCGTTCGCTGGCCTTGTCGCAACAGCTCTGCGCCTCCTCGATCATACGCTCGATCTCGGCCAGCGATTCCTTGTGGCACTCGTAGAGGATCGAATCCTTGTCGGGGAAATAGTGATATAACGCCGTCTTGCGGACGCCGAGCCGCTCGGCGATGTCATCGAGTGTTGTGGTGTGGTAGCCGTTCTCGCGGAAGGCAATCAACGCCGCGTGGAGAATCTCCGCTCTACGCTTTCGCCTCTTCTCGCGGACGTGCGGTGAGGAGTGGGTAGCCTCTCCGCTTTCTGCCATAGCGACGCTCCCAGCGCAGGATTTGAACGGACATTAAAAATTTGAACCTTTGGTAAAGCCCTGTCAAGGACCCCACGAACACGAGCTAGAACCGCCGCCCCCGCATATCTCATCGGGTCACTAGGGTCGAGGTGTGGCGGAGGCCTGCGGGCTAGGCGTCGACGACGAGGGTGTCGTGAGCGAAGGTGAGGTTGTGACCCTCGGCCTCGAGACGGCGCTCGAGCCGGTTCAGGTCATCGTGCGACAAACCGTCGGGCTCCTCGATGTGAGTGAGCACGACTCGCTTTGCATCGAGCTTGCGGACGATCTCCAGCGTCTGCCGAAAGGTCGCCTCGTGCCCTAGCACCGTGTGGTCTTCTGGGATTCTCCTCTGGCCGCTGAAGGGGTCGAACTCGACGACCCCCATGGGCAGCACGGCCAGATCCAACGCTCGGAGCTCTGGGGGCGGATCCCAGCCCAAGAGCTCGTCCGGCACGATGAGGACGCGCCGGCCCTGTCCATCCCCATCGGCGCCGTTCTCGAATAGAAAGCCGTAGACGTACGGCTCGGCGAGACGAAACGGGCGGATCTCGGTGCCATTGAGGCTCACCGCGTCGCCGTCCTGCAGTTGGATGAGCCGGATGAGCCCCTGTCGCTCCAAGTATTCGAAGTGGTCCCAGGCCCCTAGCCGCTCGCCGAAATCGAGCGCGACCTGCTGTGGCAGGTAGATGTCCGTCCGTTTGTTGCGGCGTGGCGAGCCGCGCCAGTCCTTGTTCATCTCCCAGACGCGGCGGCCCATGACGTGATCGGGGTGCCAGTGAGAGTAGAAGCAGGCCTCGATCCGACCGATCCTGGCGCGATTGAGCTGGTCTTTGATCTCTTCGGGGGTGTCGATGAGAACGTTGGGACCGTGGACAAAGACGCTGGGCCCGCTACGGCTGTAGGGGACCCCTTTCGTTCGAGCTTCCACGCACACCCGACACTCACAACCCGGTCGCGGAGTGGTGATGGCTCCGCCGCTCCCCATGAACTCGACTCGCATCACGTCCTCAGCGCCAACTATAATCGCTTCGACTCAAATCGCAAAGGCCGTCGCATCGAGAGCGCCGCCAGTTGCCACGCGACCCCCAAACGAAACGGAGGCACAGCGCGCCTCATGAAGCGAGGCACGCGGTTACCTCCGCGACTCGTTGTTCCGCCGCCTGGGGCGCGCTAGCGCTCTCCCCTTCCGTCCCCGTGGGCCACCACCGCCGGCATTGGGCCACGCAACGCCCAAACCGCCACCGGCTGAAGCGCCCAGCGCACGGCCTGCACCGCCTGCTCTTCTACCACCACCGCCGCTCGTGCCACAGCCGGGGCACCGTAGCGGACCGTTGCGTAGGCTGCACCAATGAGGGCGAAGGGGATGAGCGGAAAGACGGCCCAAACCATGAAGGCGGTGAAGATGCCGAGGACGATCAGCGCGCCGCCGGCCAATTCGAGAATTCCTACTCCGGGAGACACGGTTTTTCACCTCCCATGGGTTTGTTACGACCTACTTTTTAATGTAAGGCCCAGCTGAACCGATAGCCAGTGTTGGTAGTGAATAGTCACTACACCGCATGGACAATCCGCGCACCGCGAGCCCCAGCCCCAAGCACCCGCTCCGCCTCACCTCTCGATGCGCCAAAGACCGCCGTCCCAGCGGCGTCCGCCGCCAGACAGCTCTCAGCCATGACGGTGACGCTCCGCAGCGCTGAGCGTCTCGGTTCGCCGGTGGCGGGATCGATCATGTGATGGTAGCGGCGGCCGCGGTGCGTGAAGTAGCGGATGTAGTCGCCGGAAGTGGCGATCGCGCAGTCGCTCGCCTCGACGGTAGCGATGATACCCTCGGGGTCATCCGGGTCGCGGATGCCGACCGTCCACGGGTCGCCGTCCTCCG
>JBDHAI010000035.1:0-20839 GCA_039588155.1 Gemmatimonadota bacterium
GCCCTGAGGGTTTCCCAGAAGCGCATCGGCCCCTGTCGCGCGGCGGATTCGAGTGGTTGCGGTGCCGGGGCTGGGGCCGGGTCGAGACGCTCTCCAGCCGTTTGGAATCGGACCGCCGTCCAGGCCAGTTTGCTGTCTGCTTTGAAACGTAACCGAAGATAGGCCGAAGATGAAGGGCGGGCAAACATCTGTTCACGCACGGGCGCTCGTCAATCCCGCCGCTATCGGCTCGCGCCGTTCAGCACTCCGGCAGCGAGACGGCGAGGCCGCCTTCGCTCGTCTCTTTGTACTCTCGGCGCATGTCGTCGCCCGTCCGTTTCATGACCCGGATAACTCGATCCAGGCTAACCACGGGGCTGACGACGGAATGAAGTGAGAGGTGGGCGGCACTCCAGGCTTTGGCGACCCCCATGGCGTTGCGCTCGATGCAGGGGGCCTGGACCAGCCCTCGAATCGGGTCGCAGGTGAGGCCGAGGTTGTGCTCGATGGCGATTTCGGCCGCATTTTCGACCTGCGTGACATCCCCACCCATGACTTGGCAGAGGGCAGCGGCGGCCATCGCGGTGGCGGTTCCGATTTCGCCCTGGCAGCCCACCTCGGCCCCCGAGATGCTCGCGTGAGTCTTGACGAGCATCCCGATCGCACCGGCGGTGGCCAGGGCGTTGTGGATCGAGGAGCGATCGAGCTGCAAGCGCTTCGCCGCCTCGACGAGCACGGCAGGAACGATTCCGGCGGCGCCGTTGGTCGGCGCTGTAACCACCCGGCCTCCTGCCGCGTTCTCTTCATTTACCGCGAACGCGTAAGCCTGTGCTCTGGCGAGTGGAGCATAGACGCCTTCGATGCGGTCTTCCTCGACCCGGCGAAGCATTTCCGGGTAACGCGGCAGCGAGGGTGGCGTTGCCGAGATCAGCAAATCGCCCGCGTCTGCTTGCCGGACGAACCCGCCGCCGACGGAGCACCATGTCTGCGTAAGCCTCACCCGATCGTTCTCGAAGGCTCGACAGACCATGGTGTTGGGATGAGGGAGTATTTCAGCCTTGTACTCGCGGTAACGCAGGAAGCGGATGTCGTCCGGCCGAATGTCGACGCTGCCATCACCCCAGGGCACCTCCGGCTCTATCGCCTGCGACTCGAGCAGACTTTGAACGGCGTCGATATCGCAGGTCTCCGGCTCCCAGCCGCGCAGCCCGGCCAGGACGGCCTTGTCCGTGCCGTGGCCGCGACCCGTGGCACTGAGGGATCCCTTGAGTTCCACTTCGACTCGGGTGGGCAGAACGCCGCGCTCGATACAGGCTGCCCTGAAGAGACGCGCGGCTCGCATCGGACCGACCGTGTGGCTAGAGCTCGGGCCAAGCCCGATCTGAAAGAGATTGAGCAGGCGGAGTGCTATCGGCTCACTCATTTCGCTATCCGTCGAGCTCGCCTACTGCTCCGCGGGGTTTCCGCGGATGTCCCGCAAGTCGACCTTGGCGAGCTTTTCCAGCTCCGATCTGAAGTCGCTGACCGGGCCAACCACGACGATCGCGCTACGATCCGTGTCGAGCAATCGCTTGGAAACTCTCTGAACGTCCGACTTGCTGACGGCGCGAACGTTTTCCGCAAACGTCTCCCAGTAATCATCCGGCAGGTCGTAGGTCACCTGCTGCACGACCCGTCCGGTGACCTGGCGCGGTGTCTCGAACAAGCGGGGGAGCGAGAGGGTCAGGGCATTCACTGCCAATTCGACCTCTTCATCCGTGGCCGGATCGATCTTCATTCTCTCCATTTCGGTGACGATCTCGCGAACCGCCGCGACGCTGGCCTTCGCATCCACTGCTGTCGCGGCATAGAACGGTCCGCGGCGTCTTCTCGCATCGAACCGTGAGGAAGCGCCGTAGGTCCAGCCCTTGTCCTCACGCAGATTCATGTTGATGCGCGAGCTGAAGAGGCCGCCAAGGATGGCGTTCATGACCGACACCGCGAAATAGTCCGGATCGCTACGTGCGATCCCCAGGCCGCCGACACGGATCTCCGACTGGGGACCTGCCCACGGCACCGCCCAGAGGCGACGTTCGGTCGCCGATGCAGGATCTTCCAGCGGCGCGCCGGAGACAGGCTTGCCGACCCAGCCAGCCAGAGCCTTCCCGACACGGGCTCGCAGTTCGTGCACCTCGGGCAAATCACCTACCATGATCAGCGTGGCACCATCCGGGCTGTAGTAGCGCTGGTGAAACCCGTGGAGAACGTCCCTGTCAATCTCGCGGACCGTCGATTCGATGCCGCCGGTCCGCATGCCATAGGGGTGCTCGCCGAAGCTGGCTTCGTTAAAGCGGAGGCTGGCTATGATGCGGGGTTCGTCCAAACCGCGGGCGATCTCGTCCAAACGCTCGTCGCGTAGCCGCTCGACTTCCTTGCTGGCAAACTCCGGCTTCGTCAGAATCTCAGCGAGGAAGTCGAGCGCGCCGTCGAGCACCCGGCTGAGGAAGTGCAAACTCAACGTGATCGCATCGTGATTGACGTCAAGCGTGAACCGGGCACCCAAGTAATCGAGCCACTCGGCCACTTGGCTGGCCGAGCGCTCACTGGTTCCCTCGGTGAGGGCACGCGCCACGAGTAGCGCGGTCCCAGCCCTGTCGCGGCCGTCCTCAACCGAACCGACGGACAGCACCAGCCGAGCCGAGATCTCCGGCATGTCATCGTGCTGTATCGACAGCACATTCAGCCCGTTGTCGAGGCGAAACCTCTCGAAGCTCGGCAGCTGGACCTTGGGGATCGCCCCAGGCGCGGGACGCCGGCTGCGCTCGATCTGCGTCCGCTCAGTCATCCGACGCTCTCTTTTTTGTCATCTTCCGGGAGCACATACAGAGTGGAACGCCGTGACGGAACGAGCAAAGTATTG
This sequence comes from Gemmatimonadota bacterium, assembly GCA_039588155.1. Classification (GTDB taxonomy): domain Bacteria; phylum Gemmatimonadota; class Gemmatimonadetes; order Palauibacterales; family KS3-K002; genus JBDHGH01. Next base: position 2,879 of record JBDHAI010000035.1, read on the forward strand.
GCGACTTCGACGATGGCCTCCCTCGTCACCGACTGCACGCGATCGAAGATCTCGTTCACGTAGTCGGGTTGGCCAAGAAACGTAGCCGACGTCGCCAAGGCGTCGGAGCGGTTCCCCACCCCGTCCATCATCTTGACTAACTCGCGCAGCGCGCGGTTCACACCGCCCTCGGTCTCGCGTTCACCCACGTGACCCTCACCCACCTCCTCGAGCGTCTCTACAATTGCGGCCTCCAGAGTCTCGGCATCCACGCCCGGTCGAGCTGTGGCCACGGTGAACCACAAGCCGCAATCCTCGGTGGGCCAGATCTGTGCCGCCACATCCTGCGCCACTCGCTTCTCGTACACGAGGCTACGGTACAGCCGGGAGCTCTTGCCAACCGAGAGCACGTAGCTCAGGACGTCCGCCGCCTCGAAGCCCGGCTGGCCCAGCGCCGGCGCGTGCTGAAACAAATACACACGCGGGAATCCGACGTTGTCATAGATCACTTCGCGAGCTTCTTGACCTGTGGGTACGCTGGGTGCCGTCACCTGTGGCGCGCCGGGCCCGCGAGCGATGTCTCCGAAATACAGGTTAGCGAGCTCGAAGCCTCGCTCCGGCTCCAGGTCGCCCACCAGAACAAGTACGGCGTTGTCCGGCGTGTAATACGTCCTGAAGAACGCCTTCACGTCCTCCAGGCTGGCGGCGTCGAGGTCTTCCATGTAGCCGATCGTCGGATGCCTATAGGGGTGGCCTTCGGGGTACGACATTCTCAGGATCGTCTCGATGGCCAGCCCATAGGGCCGGTTCTCGTAGGACTGACGCCGTTCATTCTTGACCACGTCCCTCTGATTATCGAGCTTTTCCTGAGTGATCGCCGACTCAAAGAACCCCATACGATCCGACTCTAGCCACAGACCCAGCTCCAGCTCGTTCGACGGCAACGTCTCGAAGTAGTTTGTGCGGTCGAACCAGGTGCTGCCGTTCAACGTCCCACCCGCATCCTGGATAAACTTGAAATGCGCGTCGTTCGGCACGTGCTCAGAACCCTGAAACATCAAATGCTCAAAGAGATGAGCGAAACCCGTTCGGCCACGTTGCTCGTGCTTCGACCCTACATGGTACATGACATGAACCGAAACGACTGGAGTGGTATGGTCTTCTTGCAGGATGACGCGAAGACCGTTATCCAGCGTTCTCTCCTGCAGCTCAAAGTGGACAACCTGCGAACCCATGAAATAATTGTCCCGAATTCGGGTGAACAGTCGAACTGCGCGCCACGAACATCAAACAGCCCCTCGCAAGGAGGGGCGTTGAAACCGCGGAGGGGAGACGTAAGCCGAGTTCTGTTCAGTGGGCCATTTCTCTGGGACGCCGGTCGCCCGACGCCTCATGCGGCCTACCCAGGGATGATAACGCGGTGGGCCACCACTCTCCCTATATTTGGCCTTGCTCCGGGTGGGGTTTGCCGTGCCCCGACGGTTACCCGCTCGGGCGGTGGGCTCTTACCCCACCGTTTCACCCTTACCCACAGCACCAGCTGCAGGCGGTCTGTTCTCTGTGGCACTTTCCGTCGGCTTTCGCCGCCCGGGTGTTACCCGGCACCCTGCCCGACGGAGCTCGGACTTTCCTCGAACCACGCGCCTAGCGCCGGTCCGCGGCCCTTCGCTCCCCTCGCGGCCCCGCAATATCACGGTCTTTCTCGGGCCAGGTCAACCCTTGGGTGGGCGCTGGCTTGATTTTGACCCCGTCAATGACGAAACTTTCCGGCACCCGAGGGTAATGCAGGGTGTATTGGACAGCATGCGGCTCGGGCGGCCCCCAACTTGGCTGTAAGGCAAATGACGACGACGACAGGCGACATCGAGCACCTCGAGTACACACCCCAGGTGGCCGAGGCGACGGCTCACATTTACGAGAAACTCAGAGACCTCGTGCCCGAGTTCGAATGGCGGGCTCAGGCTCCCATCATCCATGAGATCCTGCGTCTCAAGCAGGAGGTCGGCGCCGTCATCCTCGCTCACAACTATCAAGTCCCGCAGATCTTCTACGGGATCGCCGATTTCCAAGGGGACTCGCTGGGGCTCGCTCAGGCAGCCATGGAAGTGGAAGACGACGTCATCGTCTTTTGCGGCGTTCACTTCATGGCGGAGACGGCCAAGATCCTCAACCCGAAGAAAACCGTGCTCATCCCAAGCCTCGAGGCCGGTTGCTCGCTCAGCGAGAGCATCACCGTCGAGGATGTCAGGCTCATGAAAGAGCGGTATCCCGGCGTTCCGGTCGTCACGTACGTGAACACGCCAGCGGACATCAAGGCGGAATCCGACATCTGCTGCACGTCGGCCAACGCGACGAAGGTCGTGGAATCGCTCGGTGTCGAGCGCGTGATCTTTTTGCCCGACGAGTACTTGGCTCAGAACGTACAAAAAGAAACCGACGTCGAGGTCATCGCCTGGAAGGGGCGATGCATAGTCCACGAGCAGTTCACCGTGGCGGAGCTGCAGGCCTACCGAGCCCAATTCCCGGGCCTGGTGATTCTGGCCCATCCCGAGTGCTCGCCCGACGTCTGTGACGAAGCCGATTTCGTCGGCTCGACGACCGCGATGACCCGTTTCGTGGACGGCACTGACTCTCAGCGCATCTTACTCGTCACCGAATGCTCGATGTCGGATAACGTTCAAGAGGCCCACCCCGACAAGGAGATGGTGAGGCCCTGCACACTCTGCCCACACATGAAGAAGATCACGCTGGAGAACACCCTGGCGTCGCTGCGTCACCGCCAGTTCGAGGTCGACGTCCCCGCGGACATTCGAAAGCGTGCCCACCTGGCGCTGACTCGCATGCTGAAGATCGGCCGGGACGATTAGGCGCGGAGCCCGATCGCAGCAGATTCGGCAACAGTAGAGAGCAAAAAGCGAAGAGTGAAGGGTGATCGGCGTGTCACTCTTCACTCTTTGCTATTGACTCTTGACTATCCCTAAGCGGCTACGGGGGGTTGTAGCGCCGAGGGCGCTGATTGCAGCTCGTCGGCTCGTTCCAAAATGAGAGGCGCGCCCGGGAGGATTCGAACCCCCAACCCCTGGGTCCGAAGCCCAGTGCTCTGTCCAATTGAGCTACGGGCGCGCACATCGTCGGTGTTCGGGCCAGGAATCTCTATCAGAATATACCGAGAATCAAGACACCGCTGCGCATTCACCTGACCGAGCTAAGCCCGGTGATATCCTCCCCTACAATGAGACCATGGATGTCGTGAGTGCCTTCGTAGGTGTAGACCGATTCGAGATTAGCCATGTGACGCATCGACTGATATTCGATGAGGATACCGTTGGCCCCCAAGAGTCGCCGCGCTTCCCTGGCCACATCACACGCCATGCTTACGTTGTTGCGCTTCGCCATCGACACCTGCGTATGTCTGAGCACCCCGCGGTCCTTGAGGCGCCCGAGTTGCAGGGCCAGCAGCTGGCCTTTGGTGATCTCAGTCAGCATCTCGACCAGTCGGATCTGTTGAATCTGATGGCCAGCGATGGGTCGATCGAACTGGACGCGGTTTTGCCCGTAACTTAGAGCTTCTTCGTAGCAGGCCATCGCCGCACCCACCGCCCCCCAAGCGATGCCGTATCGAGCCTGATTGAGACAGCTGAGCGCGCTTCCCAGGCCGGAGGAAGCCGGAAGCAGATTCTCGTCGGGAACCCGCACTTCCTGCAGCGAGATCTCGCTGGTATCGGAGGCGAGAAGCGACAGCTTGCCCGTCTGGTCCTTGGGCACGTAGCCGTCGCGGTCGGTCTCGACGATGAACCCGCGGATCGACTTGGGGTCGTTGAGCTCTCCCGTCTTCGCCCAGATGATCGCGACGTCCGCCATCGAGGCGTTGGTGATCCACATCTTGGTTCCTGTGATCACCCAGTCTTCCCCGTCCCGGACGGCGCGCGTCGTCAGGCCACCCGGATCGGAACCATAGTCCGGCTCCGTTAGGCCGTAGCAGCCGACAACTTCTGCTTCCGCCAACTTCGGTAGCCAGTGCTCTTTCTGCTGGTCGCTGCCGAACTGAAGGATCGGGTACATGACGAGTGACGCCTGCACGCTGGCAAACGACCGGATGCCCGAGTCGCCACGTTCCAGCTCCTGCATAATGAGGCCGTAAGCGACGTTGTTCAGGCCCGCACACCCGTACTCCTCCGGCATGTTCGCCCCGAACAAGCCCAGCTCAGCCATTTGCGGCACTAGTTCTTTCGGAAAGCGGTGGTCCACATAGCACTGGCCAATGACCGGCAGCAACTCCGCGTCCACCCACTCCCGGACGGTGTCCCGAACCGCTCGCTCCTCCTCGCTCAGCAGCGAGTCCGTATCGTAGTAGTCAACTCCTCTGAACTTGCTCACGTATTCTGGCCCTCTGAAGTTGTGACGCCGGCGATGCTGCCGCGCGCCCGATAGTATCCTTGAACGACTGCGACTGCGATTCTGCTCGTCAACACGTAGGTCATCAGTGGCGGCAGCGCCCAGAGCACAAGTCCCCGCGAGGGGCCGACCACCAACACTATGTACAGCGTGACAGCCAGCGCTGCTGCGGCACCGACCCCCCAGCCCCAAACTCTGCCGCGTTTATGTACCGCTCTGCGGCAGCCGGGGCACCACAGGTAGCGGTCGAGATCAACTGCCGGGTAGATCTGCTCGCAGCTCCTGCAGGCGGTCTCTGTGGCTCCAAATCGCACTGGACTCTATATCCTCACGATCTTGTCGTTGCACGTCCCGGAGCCGGTCACGGGCTCACGAATGCGGCGAAGCGCTGGGCGAGTGTCGCCAGTGCACCGGCTGACGCGGGCGGCTGCCCGCTGTCCTCAGGCACGATACCGTACCAGAGTACATCACCTCGCCGCGCATCGAGCAGGAACGTTCGCAGCCCGAGGCCCGCCGACCGTTCTTCGTCCGCCTCCAGGTATACGATCTCGAGAGGAAGGAGGGTATAGCGGCTGTCGAAGAGCGCGGCAAGCACGCGGATTTCACCGTACAGCGGATCCCTCACGTCTCTCAGCTTCGCACCTTTCTCGCGCGCTTCACCTGCAGAAAGCGCATAGGGATCGACCGTGATGCTGGGGCGCCGGTTGAGAGTAGCCACCAACTGCTCTGACGTGATCCACGTGGCGCGGCCACCGTGCTCGCTCAATGCGAACGCCATCTCCACGTCGGATTGTCGAGCCGCGTCGTCAGCCTTGGAGGCTCCCCCGGGCCAGCCGCCGGGAACTTGACGAACGTACTGCACCGGAAGCACCAGCACGGTCTGGCCGCTGAGCATGCTGAAGCCGGCCGCCGGCTGCGGCTCGTCGCTGGTTCCACCACATGCGAGCGTCGCCAGCACCGCCAAACAGGCTGAGACGCCCGCCCTCCACCATCCACGTCTTCCGATCACCCTCACGCACACCCTCCCGCCTGTCAGAGTCGCTTCAACCGAGCAGACCGGCGTCCACTCGTATCACCTGCCCGGTGATCTGCCGAGCCATTTCCGAGCAGAGAAACACAATGACGTTCGCGATATCCTCCACTCCCGGCAGCCTACGCAACGCCGCACTCTGAAGCGAGTCGGTTACGACCTCATCGGGGACGTCTACCAGCATATCGGTGCGCACATAGCCGGGCGCTACAGCGTTTACGTTGATGTTCGATGGCCCGAGCTCGGCGGCTGCGGAACGTGTCAGGCCGACCAACCCGGACTTCGACGCCGCGTAGTTGACCAGGCCGAAGCTGGCTTGGAAGGCATGGACCGACGCCACGTTCACGATCTTGCCGAACCTGTGCGACCTCAGTAGCGGCGCCACCGCACGGATCATGTTGAACGCCCCCGTCAGGTTTACATCCAAGACAGCGTTCCATTCCTCATCCGTCATCCGCCACAGCGGTGCCGAGCGATGAACGCCCGCAGCGTTCACCAGGAAATGTATTCCACCCAGTCTTTCCCGGGCGCGATTCACGAAGGCCTCGACGGCCGACACATCTCGCACATCGACACGCTCGGATAGGACCTTGACCTCGAGCTGCTGAAGCTCCAGCTCGAGCCCTACCGCTTCTTCTGCTATGGAGCGGCCCGGAAGTTCGAGCCAGTTGAAGGCCACATTCGTTCCGCAGCGGGCAAACTCGATGGCTGTACGCCGTCCGATACCCGTGGCGCCTCCCGAGATGACCGCTGTTCGACCTCGCAGACCGCCAAGGTGCCCGGCCGGCTGGGGCTGGGTCTCCTCGCCGACCTCTTCGAGGAGCGCTTCGACGAATCCCTCGGCCCCAGCAAACTCCGGCAGGTCAGCTGTGTCGCTTTCGCCGCCACGATCCTCGGTATTCACCGGATGGCCTGCCTGCTGATGGGAACTGGACGACGGCACATCAACACGTTACACACGCCAACCCCTCAGGTCGTCGTGATACCGCAGTCCATGATAGCGCGAAGAGCTGGGCGCTTGCAACCAAATGGCCAGAGCGGCTCCGATCATCGAGGAACGGCAACGGCTAGGGTTGCGATCCCAGAAGCCGCAGGCCCGCGCGTAGCTCGTGGTTGGTCAGCTGAGAAACAACGGTGTAGCGGTACTCGACCACCAACCAGATGGCGCCCGTCCCCGACAATCGAAACGTGACGCCCCCGAAGCCGCTGGCTCCCACATTCAGCCCGCTGAGTTGTGCGGCCTCCACTGGCTCGCCTCCCTCGAACCTGCTGCCGTCCTTCCGCGACGTGTCGATCGAATGCAGCGACACTCCGACACCCAGGAACGGCCTCAGGACCGCGGACCGGGTGACATCGGTCCAGAACGCCAGGCCGCCCATCACATCTCGCACTTCGAGGTCCACGTCCCGCCGTTCGGCGGTCCACCAATCGAGCTCGACGCCCATGTGGAGCGCTCTGCCCAGCAGGTCCGCAAAGCCGAGTCGCGCCCCGAAGGAGACCCCCGGTTCAGAATCGGCCGCCCACACCGCCCCGCCGTACATGTCGAGTGTAACGAAGCGGATATCGATGACCTGAGCGGCGAGCGCTTTGGGAGTCAATGCGACGGCCGCCGCGGCGAGAAGGGCAGAACACCCGGGCAGAACGGATCTAGCTATCGAGGCGCGCAAGCGGCAGTCAGCGAAAGTTCAGGAACAGATATGAGGAAAGGATGATCACGCCGAGATAGCTGAATCCGATGGTCGGTACCTGGATCACGACCATCACAGCGCCGACTACAGCTCCGAGGAATCCACCAAGATAGATAATCAAACGCAGCTCGCGCTTCGTCACCGTCCAGATCAACTTTTCCAGCTCGTCTATCGGATAGGCGCGAATTCGATTCTCGACCATCTCAGCGATCGGCAGCTCCGCGACCACAGCCGGGACCCGCGACTGCAAGAACTCCCAGAGCGGATCGAAGACGAGTTTCTCCGCACGGTCCAGGGCGTCGCCGGGGACGTAGTCCCGCAATCTTCCAATCGGCACGGTAAGCAGCCACTCGGTCTGCCGGACCAGAGCTGCTTCGAGAAGGCTGCGAATTCGCTCGCCTCGCGCGATCTCCACGATCCAATCGGCCAAACGATCGGTGAAGCGATTGGCGGCCTCGGGCCCGAGATACTCCAATACGTCGACTAGCTTCTTGCCTTCGGCCGCTCTGAGGAAACGGTCCAGTCTACCGAAAACGAATTCCTCGGTCGTCTCGTGGCGCGCGAAGTCCACGATTCGATCGGTCAGGACATCACCCACCCGAGCAAGGTCCTCGTCGCTCATGTCGCCGAAGATGTCTCTCACCGGACGCTCCAACATGTCGTCGATCGCGTCGTTCACCGCGGCGGCGGCCCGATCCTGAATCAGCGGCTCTCGTAGCAATGCCGCAACCTCTTCCGCGCCACCCCGCTCCAATGCCTGAACCGTCTGGCTCAAGGTCCGCTCCGTGATGATCAGTCGTCCCATGATCTGCTGAAAAACACCTTGCTGACTGAGATAGCCGTCGATGAAGTTCCTGAGAGCCCGTCGAACTCGCTCCTGCGCAGCGGGTGACTCGAGCACCTGCCCAAAGCGATCGAGAACCAGCGGGAGGTAGTTGCGGACCACGGCTTCGCCGAAGTTGATGGCGCCCGTCGGCACGAACCGGCCCAACGACTCCTCAGACGTCACGAAGTCCCGCAAGTTGCGCTGAAAAAACTCACCGATCGCGCTGCGAAAACCTGAACCCATCACGATTCCCTCGCCCAGATCGTGCAACACGACGCTCAGTTGCTCGCGGGCCTTGGGCGTCAGTATTCGCTCGAGAGGCTCATCTCCGAACTCGCGATTGAGACGGTCCACGAACTCCCGTACGCGCCTCTCGAACGACTCACCCTGCAGATACTCCGTCAGCCCCTCGAGTAGCCGCTCCCCGAAGTCTGCCACGGTCCCCTTTACATCGCTGAGTCGCCTGCGCGGGATCTCAGACCGCAAGTCGCCCAGCTCCTTGTCCAGCAGGGCCTCGAGAGCGTTGCGCAGTGTGCTGTCGAATCGCTCGCGAAATTCGGGCTGACCCAAGGTTTTGACGATGTCTTCGGCCTTCAGCAGGTGGGTACCCACCGTCTGCCCGATTCGCCGTGCTATTCGATCGATCTCCTTGGGAATCGCACCCTGGGGAAAGAGCTGCAGGCGTCCGAGTCGAACGTTGCGGTGCGGGTGAAACAGCATCCAAATGGCGACAGCGTTGGTCAGCAGGCCGGCGGTGATTCCGATGCCGACGAAGATCAGGTAGTCAGGGTTCAGGAACGCGGCAGGCACATTCAACTCGCGTTGACAGTTATCGTGACGACGATCAGTTTTCGCCTATGCTCAATCATGAGGGCAGCACCTCGAGCGTGCACGCCACCGCTTTTGCCGACGCCTACACATGGCTCAGCCAGCAAGGTGAGGCGATCCTCCAAGAGCAAATCGAACTCGCCAACGTGCCCTCCCCGCCGTTCCAGGAGCACACACGCGCCGAGGTCCTACGCGCTAAGCTGCTAACCATCGGCGTCACACCGGCTTCCGACGAAATCGGCAACGTGCTCGCCGAGTACCCCGCGGCGCCCGGCGAGACGAGCCGCTCACCCGTGATCATCGCCGCCCACCTCGATACCGTCTTCGGCCCGCATACTCCCATCGCGATTCGCTCCGTCGGGCCGCGCTGGGTCGGCCCCGGCATCACGGACAACGCCCGTGGCCTCGCTGTGAGCTTGGCCGTACTGCGAGCGCTGGTGCGGGGAGAGCTCGCGCCGCGGCACCCGCTGATCTTCGCCTTCACCGTCGGCGAAGAGGGTCGCGGCGATCTCCGGGGCGTGAAGCACCTTTTCGCTGAGGGCAGCCCGCTGAGAAACGCCGAGGCCTTCATAGCCGTGGATGGCAGCGGATTGGGGCGGATTGTCCATCACGCACTTGGCAGCCGCCGCTTTCGCATTACGGTGGAGGGCGGCGGTGGCCACTCCTGGAGCAACTGGGGTCGTTCCAATCCGGCGAACGCCGTCGGCGATTTGATCCACCGCCTGACAGCGCTGGCTTTACCTGACGATCCTCGCACGACTCTGACCGTGGCCAGGCTGGGCGGAGGGATCAGCATCAACGCCATCCCTGCCGAATGCTGGGTCGAGCTCGATTTGCGATCCCTGTCTAACGCAACGCTACTCAACATCGAGTCACGAATCCGCGATGCCTTGTTCGAAAGCATCGCTACGGAGAAGGCGCGCGGTGACGGCGTATTGTCCTCCCGCTTCGAGCTGATCGGGGAGCGCCCTGCCGGCAGCCTGTCCGCCTCGCACGATCTCGTCCAGGCCGCCAGCCAGGCCACGCGGTCCTTCGGTGTGGAACCGGAATATGCCGTATCGTCTACGGATGCCAACATTCCCCTCGCGCTAGGGATTCCCGCCGTTGCCATCGGCGGCGGCGGCGAGTCCGGGGAAACCCACACCGAGAACGAGTGGTTCGAGGACACCAACGGCGCCAGCGGCTCGCTGCGCCTGCTCAGCCTTCTGGCCGCCGTCGCCGGTTTCGGCGCCCAACACCCCCGTTAATACAACCCGCATCAGGCCCGCTCGGGCGAACCGCGAGCGTCGCTGTGGTCACCCAACAAGACAGTCCCCTTCACGCCGCGCAGCTGCGCGTACGATCCGATTAGGGAGTCGCTGAGCTCGCAGTCCTCGATTAGGGCGTGCCGACCGATGATGCAGTCGCTGAGCCTCCCTCGTACGATCCGGCTCCCCTCACCCACCGTGACGTTGGGGCCGACCGTCGAGCCCGACATCTCGACACCCTCTTCTATCCGCACCGGATCGATGATCGTGTTGCCCCCTTCTGTGTACGGACGCAGAGCACGTCCGGTTTCCAGCAAGTGGCGGTTCGTTGCCAGCAGCGTTTCTGGCTTTCCGCAGTCGTACCAGCCCTCGACCTCGAGCACTTTGATGCGCGACCCTTTGTCTATCATGTATTGCAACGAGTCGGTCAGAAAGTACTCACCCAAGTACGGGTTCGCCGTCAGTGTATCATTGATACCCTCGAAGAGAAGTCGATGGTCGCGCAGGTAGTAAAGCCCGATGTTCGCGAGTCGCGAGATGGGGTCTTTCGGTTTCTCGACGATCTGTCGCATCATCCCGTCGCCGTCGGTCACGATCACTCCAAACCGCTGATAGTCCTCGACTTCCTTGGCCCAGATGAAGCCATCGGCCTCCGGGTGGGCCGTGATCACCGACAAGTCGGCGTCGAACAGGGTGTCGACGAAGATAATGAGTACGGGCCCGTCCACGTACGGCTCCGCCAGCTTGATCGCGCCGGCCGTCCCGTCTTGCACCGCTTGCTCGACAAAGACGGACAGAACGGTGTAGTGATCCCTGACGTGCGACTCGACCTGCTCTTTCAAGTGGCCGGTGATGAAGATGAGTTGCTCCACGTCGAGGCGTTCGAGCACGTCTTCCACGACATAATCGAGAACGGCCTTGCCGGCTACCTCGAGGAGCGGCTTGGGCGTCGTGTGAGTGTGTGGCCGTAGCCGCGTCCCTTTTCCGGCCAGGGGGATGACGACCTTCAATGGCATTCTCCTTTCTATGCGCTTTTACTCTCGACGATCATCGGCCTCTAAACTAAGCGTAACCGGCGCCGAGCAAAGTACACCACTCCGCGCTACCTTGCAGAATCACCGCGGCCTCCGCATGATCAGGTGCCGCACATGACGACCCGTCCTCAACCTGTTCGAGATGGCTGGAAGCGGTATCTGGAAAGCACTGACGGAGAATTCCCTTCGCCAAGGTCTGGGACGAGATCATCAACATGATCGAGACCCACCCACGCTGGAAGCTCGTGCGTGCCGACGAAGGTGCCGGGCTGATTCACGCCGAGGCTCGGACGCCGATCTTCCGCTTTGTCGATGACGTCCGCTTCAAGCTGAAGCTGGATCACAACGCTCTGACGCGGATGGACATGTGGTCGGCCTCACGCAAGGGCAAAGGCGACCTGGGCACGAACGTTCGCCGCATCGCCAAGTTCTTTCGGGAACTCGACCGTCGCTTGGGCGTCAACTGATCACGCTTGCAGCGGGCGGACGATCAGCGAAGCCAAACAGAAGACACCGGCCCGGGCATCTCCCGAGCAGCTAGGAAACAGTGGCCACGGCCGCCGCGCTTTCGGTGGGGACATCCAGCTCGCCCTCCGTGCTGGCCACCCAGATGGCACACACCGTGTCTCCGGTCACGTTGACTGCCGTACGAGTCATATCGAGTATTCTCTCCACGCCCACGACCAGGGCGATTCCCTCCAGCGGAATACCGAGCTGAGTAAGCACGATGGTCAGTGTCACCATGCCGATCCCAGGCACGCCGGCCGCACCGATCGATGCCAACGTTGCGGTGAGGACGATGGTCAACAGGTCGCCGAGCCCCAGCGAGATGCCAAAGACCTGCGCAATGAACACGGCGCTTACCCCCTGATAAATCGCCGTGCCGTTCATGTTCACGGTCGCGCCGAGCGGCAGCACGAAGGCCGCCACCTCGTTGGAAACGCCCAGATCCTCTTCACTCACCTGAAGATTGAGCGGTAGAGTGGCATTACTCGAAGATGTGGAGAAGGCGAAGATGAAGACCTCGTAAAACCTTTTGAGGAAAAACAGCGGCGACATCCCGGAGATGCGCAGCGCAACCGGGTAAAAGACGAGCGTAAATACCACCATGGCGCCGATCGTGATCGACACGTACTTGAGCAGTGTGAGCAGCACGCCATAGCCGAACTGAGCCGCGACCGCGGCAATCAGCGCAAACACTCCGATCGGTGCGACCTTCATCACCAACTTGACGAGAACGATCATCGCATCGTTGATGCCGTTCAGCACGTCCATCACGGGTTTCCTGCGCCCCTCGGGCAGGATGGTCAGAGAAATTCCGAAGAGGATCGCGAAGAAGATGATCTGCAGGAAATTGGTTTCCACCATCGCCCGGAAAGGATTCCGAGGTATGATTCTGACCAGTAGCTCGGCGATCGAGGGCTTCTCAGCCATCCTCTCTAGCTGTTCCGCCGTCACTCCCGCGAAGTCGGTGAGCATCCGCGCTTTGGTCGCCTCGTCCAGGCCGGTGCCGGGATTCAACGTCTGCGCGGCGATCAGGCCAACGGCGACCGCCAGGGCGGTCGCCACCAGATAAAACGCTACAGTCTTCATCCCGATGCGGCCCAGCTTACGCAAGTCACCCAGGCTTGCCGTGCCCACGATCAAGGAAGCCATGACCAGCGGCACCACGATCATCACCAGCAGGTTAATGAACGCATCGCCCAGCGGTTTGATCGCCGTCGCGGACTCACCCAGCCAGGGGCCGAGTATGGCACCGAAAATGAGAGCGAGCAGGATTTGGGTATGAAGCTTCATGCTCCGGATCCTGCCGAATGTGCGCTTTATGAATCCCGCTTCGTTGGCTTCTTTTCGTGTGTCCATGGCTCGCGTTTGATGTCTTTGAACCCGGTCGCTCCACGCAGGCGCAAAATACCGAAGCACCGATTACCGCGACAGTCCGCCTGGACCCGCCAGTACCGCCAGACTAGCTTACCCGCATGAACACCCGCGCCTCCTTAGCCCTCGGGGTTCTGCTCGCCCTCGGCGCGTGCGACCGCGAGACCCCCAACGACATGCCTGAAGGACAGACGGACCGTTCGCGTCCCAGCCCGGCAAGCGCACCGGCCGTGACCACCGAGTACAGCACCAATCTGGTATTCCTGCCTTTCGAGGCGGCGGCCACTCGGGCCCTCGTCCTGGATTTTGCCAACGTCGCGACCAGTGGTGCACTGAGGCACCACTACCTGGGTTGGCGCCTCAGCGGACAGGGCTGGCAGAAGATTCTCGACGCGGAGGCGGACGACGTATCGTTTCGAGAACCGTGGCGGCTTTTCCCGATCGACTCGCTGCGACTCACCGTGACCGCCGACGGCGATCCGAACGCCCTGGTGGTACAGAGCGGCCGCAACGAGTACACCCTCGAGTTGGGAGAGCATCTCGACCGCTGGGAAGATCGCGCCGGCACCCAGCACGAGATACGCGCGGCGTTCTGGGCTCAGCGCGGACTGCGCATTGCCGGACTCGCCGTACAACATCGCTATGCCGTAGCGGAACCTGAACACGCGGCCCGCTTCGGGCCGTACGATCGTGTCGTACTGCGCTCACAGGACGGCGCCATCATCGTGCTCTTCTCCACCCGTGCTCCCGAAACGTACGGCGACTCGTACGCCTGGATGTACGCGGACGGCCTCACGCGACGCTGGACGGAGCTTGAGACACGCACCGTGGAGGTGGCGAATTCGACGCAACTCCGGCGAAACGTGCCGATCCGAACCTGGTTCCGCATCCCCGAGCCCGACATCAAGGGCGAACTGACGGCGGCCGAGAGGCTGTTCGATGAGATGCCCGCCGACCAGGGACCCAAGCCGTATAACGCCCTCTACCGCGTGCGCGGTTGGATAGAATTCGCCGGTGAGCGGCGGACTGTGGAAGGCCTCCTGGAGCGGGGCGAGCCCTAGCCGTTCGCTTCCGAGGGGGCTGCACCTACGAGATCAGGCCTCGAAGCTCTCGATCCTCTTGAGCGCCACCCGCAGCGGCAGAACGGTCGCCAGAGCGCAGACCAGCAACGCAGCGGCCCCGCCGCCCACTGCCACCATGAGAGAGTCCGACGTCACAGCGCCACCGTAGAGCCTCTGGCGGAAGATGCTGAGCACAGGCCACGATTCGAGTACCAGGACGAGGCCGACGAGTGCGATGGCTGACATCATGAAGAGTAGACCGCCCACGCTCGTCGGGATCTGCGCGGTGTTTTCCGTCTCGAACTGCGGGTATATCGTGCCGAAGGCCAGAGCCAGTGCGGCGAGAGCAAAGGTGATGGCCACGATAGTGACCACCGACAGCACCATCATCAGCGGTTCCACCTTCAAGAGAATATTGGTGCTCACCGTGAGCACGACGGCCATCACCAGCAACGGCGCTGTACCAACCCAGTACTTGCTCCACAGCAGGTCCCGGGCGCGCAACGGGCTCGAGCGCAGCAACCAGAGGGTCGGCCCCTCGAGGCTGACACCCGGCAGGACGAACCGGGCGGCGATGGCCGAAAGCACGAACCCGGCCAGGCCAAGGTTGACGAACGAGATGATGTTCGCGAAGAAGAAGGTGACGCCCTCCGAGTACAATGGCAGTGCCCGAATGTTGTAAACGTAGACCACGACGAGAACCGCCAGCAGTATGAGCTGTGACCACTGAGTCGTGTCTCGGAAGAAGACGCGTATATCCTTCAACATCAGCTCCGTTCGGATAGTGCCGAGACCTCTGAGCAGATAACGGAGCGACCAACCGAAACGACGGCCTTCCGTGTGCTTCTGTGCACCCTCCTGTGAGCGAGTGAAGGCCGACGCGTATAACCACCGGTGAAACATCGCACCGAGTACCACGACGCCGGCAGCGCTGCTCCAGAGTAGCACGAGGGCGAACAGATCGATCGGTCCCTGCAGTACGCCATTGATCGCGTCTGCCGCCCACTCGCTGGGCAGCCAAGGCGACGTCGGCCCCCTGAGCACCGCCATGAACTCGCCCAGGTTACGGAAGCCTTCCGGCCTCGCCAGGCTTTCCGGGCGCAGCAGCCGAATTAACAGCACGACGCCGCCTGCGGCGGCCACCGTGATCACGCCGAAGATGTCTTTGGCTCGGCGGGCGGGGAAAATGCTCACCAGCAGCAGAGTTACCGCCGACCCCGCAGCCGCGATGATGATGAAGAAGGGTATCAGCGCAGCGATGGACACCAAGGGCAAAGCCAGCCCGCCGCCGTAGACCTGGCCGTAGGCCACCAAAATCGGTACGCACATCAACGCGACCATCCAACTCGAATGGGTCACGGTCTCTGTCAGTTTGGTCAGATAGACCTGATCCCACTCGGACGGCGCGGCAATCAGCATCTGGAGGTCTTTGGAGAGAAAGAACGTAGACAGCGCGGTGATGACGTTCGAGAGAACCAGTATGCCGAGAAAGGTCAGCAGTATCAGACCCATCAACTTCGCGGCCAGCAGGTCGCCGATGTCCTCGACGCCCTGGAAGTAGCGGAGGATCTTATAGAGAATACCGTAGGCCGCCAGCCAGAACAGCGCGCCCACGGTGACCACCGCGCTCGCCCTACCCGGGCCCGAGGTCCCTGCCCTCAGCCTCCTGCGGGCCGTGATCCATTTCGGCCCCAGCATGTGCCAGAGCCCGGCGGAGCTCGGGATCACGAGCCCAGAACCTCCAGCAGCTCCTGCACCTCGTGACCGCCCGTCAACCTCAAGAAGATCTCTTCCAGGTCCGCGCCCCCGGCCTGCGCTTCACGCCGGAGATCCTCCATCGTGCCCTGGGCCCGTATACGTCCGTCCTGGATGATCGCGATCCGGTCGCACAGAGCCTCAGCGACCTCGAGCGTGTGGGTCGACATCAAGATCGTGCCGCCGCGCTCCACGAAACCGCGAAAGACGTCCTTCAGCAGGCGCGCCGCCTTGGGATCGAGACCGACCAGCGGCTCATCGACCACTATGACTTCCGGCCGGTGTATCAGTGCAGACGAGATGATCAGCTTCTGCCTCATCCCGTGGCTGTACGCCTCGAGAAGCTCGTCCCGCCACGCCGTGAGCTCCCAGAGGCTCAGCAGCTCGTCTATTCGCTTGTCGACCCCCGTTCCGTTCTGGCCATAGAGTCCAGCCACGAACCGGAGGAATTCGGCACCGGTCAACTTCTCGTAGAGGAAGGGACGATCGGGTATGAAGCCGAGCCGGCTTTTGGCTTGCTCCGGCTCTTTCTGTATGTCAAAGCCGCCCACGATCGTCGAGCCCGAGCTGGGCTGCAGAATTCCGGCGATGATCCGCAACGCCGTCGTCTTGCCGGCACCGTTCGGTCCCAGCAGGCCGAACAGCGTTCCGCGCGGCACCACGAGATCCACATCGCTCAGCGCAACGAAATCGCCGTACTTCTTCGATAGTCCTTTGAGTTGAATCACTTTTCCTCCACCGATACCACTTCGAGTCGCAGTTGCCCGACCACTCGCACCAACTCCACCTGCCGGGCCAATCCGCCGACCACGAAACGCAGGTGCGACGCGTCTGCCGGGAACTGGCCCAACGTCGGATCCACCGGCACCCACTCGTCGAGCCAGACCTCGGGCCAAGCGTGGTAATAGAAACGGTCGCGCACGTACACCAATCCGGCCGCCGTTCGAGTGGGCAACCCCGCAGCCCGGGCCAGAGCGACGTAGAGGACCGTATGCTCGTTGCAGTCACCGCGTCGCGCGTCGAGCACCTGCCGGGCACTCGGCACGCTCAGTGTGATCTTCTTATCGAGATTCGCGTATACCCAATCGTTCAGCCGCCGCGCTGCCAGAGTAGGATCGGTAACGCCGCCCAGCGCTTCCATCGCCACACGCCGGATCTCCTCGTCATCGACTTGAATCAAGGGCGTCGCCGCCAGCTCCGCACCCCAGTCATCACGATCCGCCGGCAGGCGGTAGGTCAATTCCTCCGAGGCCGGGCCAGCTTGAACGAAAAGCGTGTCACCCCTCAAGCGCTGTCGCTCGCCGTCGAGATCGAAGCCGCCCAATTCCACATCTCTCAAGCGCACGGCGAGACCGGCAAGTCGCTCCGACTCCGGGAGCTCAACGCCCACTGAGATGGCGGTGCTCTCGATAATGTCTCCGGCGTCGGGGGTTGCCGCACCACCCGCCAGCTCCATTTGCCTGTAGGCGTTCCAGGCGATCTCGAATGCCGTTCGCTCGATCGTGTAGCCGAGCGCGCTGGTAGCTTTCACGGCCATGCCGTCCGGATCGAGCCAGGCCTCGAGGTCTACGCCTCCGAAGGCCTGTCGGACGTGCCAGGTCTCCACGGTGTCGTAGCGCGCGGGTACCCAGCTTTCGCGACTCTCATCAAACACGGCGCTATCTGGAACGATGAGCGTCTCCTTGCCCAGCACCTCTACCGTGACCACCTGGCGCTCCATCACGCTGGGGTCGAAGATTTCGAACGCGTAGACCTCTCCCACTTGCGGCTCGGCACCGAGCACGAAGTGGACCGGCATCACCGCCGGCAGAACCACCGGCCCGTCCGTCGGCATGGCGAGCTTCTGCTCATCCTCTCCCGCGGTTATCCGCAGATCGAGCGACGAGTCGCCCTCCATTACTCCGTCGACCTCGAAACTCCCGAAATCGGAGCGCAGCGAGAAACTGAAACTCCGCAGCCCCAGGTCTTTATCCAGCCACACCTGGGTACGGGCGATGGCGGGTACAGCACTCCCGAGCGCCGTCACCCGCAGCCGCATGTCATCTTCCAGCAGGAACCCATCCGGCAGAGTATCGAGGCGCGAGGCCGCGTAGCCGATCTGCGCACCGCCCAATTTGATGGCATAGAAGGATGAGGAGGGAACGATGTTGGCAGACGCCTCGGCAAGGAGTACCGAAATGGGCCGGAAGTAGTTGCGGCGCACCTGCCACGCCAAGACGAGCACCCAGGCCGTCAAGATG
>JBDHAI010000036.1:0-13406 GCA_039588155.1 Gemmatimonadota bacterium
CGTGAATGAAGGCGACTACGTTCTCGCCGTTAACGGCGTGCCCCTGGACACCTCGAAGGATCCTTGGGCCGCATTCGAAGGTCTGGCGGGTAAGGCGGTTTCGCTCACGGTGAACGGCCGGCCGACCACAAACGGTGCGCGGGAGATTCTCGTCGAAACGCTCAACGCCCGCGAAGACCTCCGTATCCGCCACCTCGCCTGGATCGAGTCGAACCGTAAGCGAGTGGAGGAAGCGACGGACGGGCGTGTGGGCTACGTGTACGTGCGTAGCACATCTTTCGACGGTCAGCGGGAGATGGTGCGTCAGTTCATCCCCCAGCTCAACAAGGAAGGCATGGTCATAGACGAGCGTTTCAACAGCGGCGGACAGATCCCCGACCGCTTCGTCGAGCTGCTGAACCGGCCACCGCTAGCGTTCTGGGCTGTCCGCAGCGGCAAGGACTGGCAGTGGCCGCCGTCCTCCAACTTCGGACCCAAGGTGATGTTGATCAACGGCTGGAGCGGCTCGGGTGGGGACGCCTTCCCCTACTACTTCAAGGAGGCGGGCGTCGGACCGCTGATCGGCAGCCGTACCTGGGGCGGACTGATCGGGCTCAGCGGGACCCCGCCGCTCGTCGACGGTGGCGCATCGCTGGTTCCGACCTTCCGCATGTACAGCACCGCTGGCGAGTGGTTCGCGGAGGGTTACGGTGTCGACCCCGACATCGAGGTGCCTGAAGATCCGACGGCTCTGGCTAAGGGGACCGACCCCCAACTGGAGCGGGCCTTGCAGGAAGTGATGCGCATGCTCCGAGAGAATCCGCCGGTCACCGCAAAACGGCCAGCGTATGAGGACCGCACCGTCAATGGTGTTCGGCGCACGAGCACGAACGAAGAGTGACTCTTTTCTAAGAAGGGGCGCGCCACCTCCCGGCGCGCCCCTTCGACCCGCCTTGCGACCCAACTATCACAATCGCCATCCTACACCCTCAATTGTTCCTATCTTCGTACTCCTACTCATGATCGATATCGTCCCGAATCGCGGATTCGGACCAGAGTTCTGGCGCGAGAAAGATCCGGCTTAAAGCAGAAGTGGACGCAGCGACTTGATCGAGAGAAATCGATGACAGATAGAACCGAAGGCACCAAGCACACGAATCGGCTGAGCCGGGAGACGAGCCCCTACCTTCTGCAGCACGCCTATAACCCCGTGGACTGGTATGCCTGGGGCGAGGAGGCGCTGGAGCGTGCCAAGCAAGAGGACAAGCTGATCCTCCTGTCCATCGGCTACTCGGCCTGCCACTGGTGCCATGTCATGGAGCGCGAGTCGTTCGAGGACGAGGCGATCGCCGCTCAGATGAACGACAACTTCGTCAACATCAAGGTCGATCGTGAAGAGCGGCCGGACCTCGACGAGATCTACATGGCGGCCACCGTCAGCATGAACCGGGGCCAGGGAGGCTGGCCGATGACCGTCTTCCTCACGCCCCAACTGGAGCCGGTCTTCGCGGGTACGTACTTCCCACCCAAAGACATGCACGGACGGCCCGGGTTCCCGACCATTCTGCGCGAGGTTTCGAGGGCCTGGCGCGAAGATCGGCAAGGGCTGCGCGTTCGGGCGGGCGAGTTCGCCGAGTCGCTTCGCCGTCGCCAAACCCTGGGACCAGGACTGGCCGTCGGCGAGACCGAGCTGCGGCTCGCACTCGACGCGTACAAGAACGACTTCGACGCTCGCTATGGAGGGTTCGGCTCCGCACCCAAGTTTCCCCCGGCCGTCGGCATCTCGCTACTCATGCGTCTGCATCGCCGATTCGGCGACCCGCAAGCATTGACCATGGCTCGCAAGACCCTCGAAGCCATGGCACGTGGCGGTATGTATGATCAGGTCGGCGGCGGCTTCGCCCGCTACTCCACCGATCGACGCTGGCTGGTGCCTCACTTCGAGAAGATGCTCTACGACAACGCGCTGTTGGTTAAAGCATACCTGGAAGGCTATCAAGTCACCGGCGACAGTTTGTTCAAGAAGATTGCCGTGGAGTCGCTCGACTACATCCTGCGCGAGATGGTCTCTAAAGAGGGCGGCATCTACTCGTCTACGGACGCCGATTCCGAAGGCGTCGAGGGCAAGTTCTTCGTCTGGACACCGGAACAGATCGCCGAAATCCTCGACTCAGACGAGGCGCGGCGCTTTTGCGCGTACTACGACATCACGCTCACCGGAAACTGGGAAGGGCTGAGCATCCCGAACGTGCCGCGGACAGTCGCGGACGTCGCGCAGGGACTCGGGATCGAGCCCGCAGAACTCGAGCGCTCCCTCGAGAAAGCGCGTGCGAAGGTCTACGCGGCGCGGCAGCTGCGAGTCAAGCCCGGGCTCGATGACAAGATACTCACCGCGTGGAACGGTCTGATGATCGGCGCCCTCGCGGAAGGGTACCGCGTATTGGGCCAGACGGCTTACCTGGCGGCGGCCGAACGTGCGGCCGATTTCGCACTCGAAAAGCTATCGCGGGCGGACGGTCGCCTCCTCCGCACCTACCGCTCGGGGAAAGCGCACCTCGACGCGTACCTCGAAGACTATACGTACTTGAGCGAAGGGCTGCTCGATCTCTACGAAGCTAGCGGCGCGGTGCGTTGGCTGCAGCAAGCCGAGCGGTTGCTCGAGCTCGTGCTCGCCGATTTCTCCGATCAGGACAGCGGTGCCTTCTACAACACCGCGCGCGACCACGAGCGACTCCTCATGCGTTACAGGGACGGAACGGATGGCGCTACACCGGCCGGTAACGCCGTCGCGGCCTCGGTGTTGGCCCGCATCTCCCACCATCTCGGCCGACCCGACTTTCGGCACGCGGCCATCCGCGCGATCAAAGCCTATGGACCGCTGATATCGCGCTTTCCCCGGGGCTTCGCCACGAGCCTTTGTACCATCGACTTCCTTCTCGACGGCCCGGTGGAATTGGCTTTCGTTGGCCACAAAGGGTCCGCTGAGCTTGGCGCGCTTCAGGCAGAGACGGCAAAGCACTATTTGCCCAATCGTATCCAGGCCATCCTCGATCCAGACGATCCGCAGGGCGCCGAGCGACTACCGCTGCTGAGCGGAAAAACCCTCGTGAATGACATGGCCGCGCTTTACGTCTGCCGCGACTTCGCTTGCCGAGCACCGCTCACCGACCCAAGCGAAATTCGACAGGCACTCGACAGCGCCGAGATCGGGGACACGAAGACGACGACCATCGGTATACACCTTGCCGGACGAGCCACGGCGGAGGGTACCTCGCGCTACGCCAGCCGTTTCGATCCCAAGGGTTACTCGCCGCTGGGAACGACCTCCTTGACGACCAGCCGCCTGGGCTTCGGTAGCTACCGCATCCACGAAGCCGTGCACGATCACCGAGCCGCCCTAAAGAAAGCCCTGAGCTCTGGCATCAACCTCGTGGACACTTCATCGACGTATACCGACGGTGCCAGCGAGCGGCTAATTGGCGCCGCGCTACGCGAGCTCGTCGATGCCGGCGAACTGAAGCGTGACGAGGTGATCGTAATCTCGAAGCTCGGCTACGCGCAGGGTGAGACATTGCAGCGGGCACGCGAGCGCGAAGAGAGTGGCCAACCCTACCCGGAGGTAGTCAAGCACGAGGAAGAGGTTTGGCATTGCGTTCACCCAGATTTCTTGGACGAGCAACTGCAGCGTTCTCTTGACCGGCTCGAGCTTGCGACCCTCGATGTCTGCTTGCTACACAATCCCGAATACTATCTAGCTGACGCGACCCGAGCGGGCACGCCCGTAGATGAGGCGAGAACCGAATTCTACCGGCGGCTGGGACATGCCTTCGAGTATCTGGAGCGTCAAGTGGCCGAGGGCAGGCTCGGCTTCTACGGCATGTCGTCCAACACTGTCGCAGCAATGGTGACCGAAGCCGACGCGATCTCGCTCAGTCGCGTGCTGGCCACAGTGCGTGAGGCGGTCGGTCCGGCCCACCACTTTCGCGTCCTCCAGCTCCCGCTCAACCTGCTTGAGGCCGGCGCCATCTTCGAGCCCAACACGGGGCCGGCTGAGGACCAGACGGTGCTAGAGGCGGCGCGAGCCGAAGAGATCGCGGTGCTGACGAATCGGCCGCTCAACGCCTTCGTGCGTGGGGCGCTGATCCGGCTCGCCGATCCGGTGGTCGAGGAGACCGGACTGTCTTTGGATGAGCTGCTGGCTCGCGTGGAAGACCTCGAGCTGATCTTCCGTTCGGAGATCGCTCCCCAGTTGCACGCGGCGGCAGACGCGCTCGACCCACAGGACTATTTCGTCATGTCCGAGCGGTTGCGGGATCTGCAAGCCACGCCGATGGGACTGGCGCACTGGTCCCAGTTGGAAGCACAGATCAACTACACGGTAACGACCATCGCTCGTGCCCTCGATACACAGCTGAACGGTGAACTCGGAGCGCGCTGGGTGGAATGGCGTGACAGCTACCTACCGGAGTTGGACGACCTGTTGCGCGAATTGCGTAGCCGCGCGGCGGAGAGATCCGAAGCACGAATCGCCGCCATGCGCGCGGCCGTCGATCCCCTGTTACCGCTGGAAATGAGGGACGAGGCCTTTGCGCGCAAAGCACTCTGGACCGTGGCCAGCACACCCGGGGTGACCTGTGTGCTCAACGGGATGCGGGTCGAGACCTACGTGGAGGACGCTATTAACGTGCTGGAACGGGAACCGGGAGCCGCTGTGGACGAGATATACGAGGCGGCGCGATCCGGCTTCAGACGTTAGTTACAAGATCTTAGGCAGCTTTGCCGGCTTTTCCGGCAAGATCGGCCATCCGGTCGACGGATTCCTTCATCTGCTTTCTTATCTCGTCGACCAGCTCCCCCTCACCTGCGAGCGCATACGTGTTAAGTCTGCGAACAAGCTTGATGAAATACTCCACTTCAGACCGAAGGCCCACGTATGCTCGCCGATCGGAGAACAGGCGCGTACCCAATCGCCAGACGCCGAGGCCGATCATCACAATACCGATGAAGACGATTAGAATCGGCGTCCAGGATTCCGATGCGGTGGCGACCGGCACCACAATGAGAATGACCCCGACGATGGTCAGAAGCTGGTCAAGCGCAGAACGGAACGACATCCAGATTCCCCGTTTTTAGGGTCTCGTCTTCGCGTAGGGCAGATATGTGGGGGGACAACAGCCACGCGCCGCAGTCTAGTATAAGCCGCGACTTCGACTCATGCCAATCTCACATCTGAGCTCACCTTCGAACTGCGGTCAGCTCTTTTATCTGCTCCCGTACAGCATCTGCCTTGCCGGTCTTCTGCAGTGCGGCCCATAATCTCTCGACCGTCTCCGCATCGACCAACCCAGGAGGAGATCCCAAGGCCGAAGTCGACATCACCTCTGCCTCTCGGAAGGCATCGACAGCGTCCACCAATTCCTGGGTGTAGTTGAACGCACCATCCCCGCGCTGCAACTCGATGCCGGGTCGGAAATAGCCGAGCTCATGCAGGATCATCTTGAGTTGCCACACGTCGCGCCCGGTGAACTGCTGCAGTGTCCGAAAGCCCAAGGTCTGCGAGATGCCGTCGTAGACGCGCCGCAGTTCGGCCACCGGCTGCGGATGCTCGCAGATGTTGATGTTGACCGTGATCTGGTCGGGGCGCCGCGAGCGGCGCGGGCGGGGATCGGCGACGACGACAGCCGCCGACTGTAGCCTGCCCTTACGTGCATCACCCCCCGTCCGCTGACCGGCGCCGAGCGCCTCGATGAGACGGTCGGCGAGGTGGCGGTGTGTATTGGCGGTGGACTCGAAGGACGCGCCGACCGCATCGAGCACCTCCGGACCCACCAATATGTTCCCCTGGGTTATGTAGTTGGGACCCGCCCGCTCCCCCGCCCAAGGCAAGGCCTCCTCACCGGTGAAGGCAGCGGAACCTGCTTCGAGGCCGATCACACCCACCTGCCGGCGGGCAGCCAACGTGTCCGCAGTGGTGGCCCGCCGCAGAGCGTCCTCCGCCGTCATGCCGGACTCCAGCATGTCCAGGAGCTCTGGTCCGTAGGCAACACGGGTCCACGATTGAGTCGCCACCGCACCGACTCCTGCCCGAACCCAGGGGACACCGTTCCCCACGCACGGAACACGAGTTGTGACCGCAACGCCCGACTCTCCAGTCTCGGGATCGACAGCGGCGATCGAGAAGGTACTGAACTGCAGCTCCTCGCCCCACTCGGCCGGCTCCTGTCCTCTGGTATCACGAAGCGGGAGGGCAGAGACGAGGGTGGCGAAAACGGTCGTGGCTACCTGGCGCATCGGCATTACAGTCTGCTCCGAATTCAGTTCAGACGCCTAATCTGCTTGGCTGACGGCAGCGGTCTCCTGTCGTCCCAGTGCCGCTTCTACATCGCGGCCCGAGGGCGCTTGGTAGACCCTGAGCCCGAACTCCGGGATGATCGCAATGATGTGGTCGAAGATATCGGATTGAATGCCCTCGTAGTTCACCCACGCGACATCGTCTGAGAACACGTAGATCTGTAACGGGAGCCCCTGCGGCGTGGGGTCGAGTTGCCGTACCATCAAAGTCATCCCTTGGTGAACTTTAGGATGATCGCGCAGATAGCGAACCACGTAGGCTCTGAACGTCCCGATGTTGGTCAGGCGACGCGCATTCGCCACGAAGTTCGTGTCACCGATGCGTGCCTCGTTATACTCCGCGAGCTCTTGCTTCTTGCTCTCCACGTAATCTCTAAGGAGCACGAATCGCTCGAACCGTGTGATATCGTCTTCAGTGAGGAACCGGACTGAGCTCATATCGATGTGTATCGCCCGCTTTATACGGCGCCCGCCCGACTCTGACATGGCTCGCCAATTCTTGAAGGAATCGGTGAGAAACTTGTGGGTTGGCACGGTGACAATGGTCTTATCCCAGTTCTGAACCTTGATGGTGTGGAGACCGATATCCACTACGTCACCGTCGGCCCCATACTTGGGCATCTCGATCCAGTCACCGACTCGCATCATGTCGTAGGTCGCGATCTGCGAGCTGGCCACGAAGGATAGGATCGTGTCACGAAAGACGAGAAGGAGCACCGCACTGAACGCCGCCATTCCGCTCAGCATGATCAACGGCGATTGCCCGGTCAGGGTGGCGAGCACAAGTACTCCACCAAGTACATACAGGACGATCTTGATGCCCTGGATGTAACCCTTGATAGGTCGTCCCTTAGAGAGCGGCCCGGCCGAGTAGATATCGCCGCCCGCTGATACCAGAGCATCCGCCGTCAAAACGACGACGAACACCATCCCTGCAAGTGCGGCTTGTTGAACCAGCCCAGTGAACGCTGCTGGTAGCTCCGGGATTAGCTGGATTCCGTAGTAGATCGCCAGCATCGGGACGAAATTCGCCAGCCGACCAAAAACGCTGTGCTCGACCAGAACATCGTCCCAAGAGACGGCCGTCCCCCTGATTAGCCTGCGGACAGCTCTGAGCAGGATCCACCTGGTGATCTTCTGCGAAGCGTAGGCGATGAGGATAAGTAGGAGGCTCGCGACGAGTGTCGCCGCGAGCTGGTGCTCGCTCAGCCAAATGCTCAAGGCGCTGAAGGTGTCCTGCATGTCGATAACGACGGGCTCCTTTGCTTCCTTCGCCTAACCGGACCGCGGGCCCGCCGCGTTCACCTCGTCGGGCACATCGGCGCTGAACTGCTTGAAATTGTCGACGAACATTTGCGCGAGCTTCCGTGCCTGAGCGTCGTAGGCATCGGGAGACTCCCAGGTGGAGCGGGGCTGAAGAACCTCCGCGGGAACACCCGGACATGCCTCCGGCACCTTGACGCGGAAGATGGGGTCTTCCGTCATAGGGGCGTTGTCGAGGTCGCCACCCAGGACGGCCCGAACCATGGCCCGTGTGTAAGGCAGGCTGATGCGCTCGCCGACCCCGAAGGGGCCTCCGCTCCAGCCTGTATTGATCAGCCAGGCACCGACGTTGTGCTTGGAGATCTTCTCACCCAGAAGGTCAGCATAGATGGCCGGGTTGAGCGCCATGAACGGCGCGCCGAAGCAAGCGCTGAACGTCGCCTGCGGTTCGGTGACGCCACGCTCGGTACCGGCCACCTTAGCCGTATATCCTGACAGGAAGTGGTACATCGCCTGGGCGCTGTCGAGGCGCGCCACGGGCGGAAGCACACCGAACGCATCGCAGGTCAGCATGATAATGGTCTTCGGATGCCCCGCCGTACCCTCCCTCGTGGCATTGGGTATGTGCGAGATCGGGTACGAGGCCCGCGTGTTCTCAGTGAAGGCATCGCTGCCCAGATCGAGCGTACGAGTGCGCGTGTCGATGGCCACGTTCTCGAGAATCGTCCCGAACATCCGGGTCGTCGCGTAGATCTCCGGTTCCGTCTTCGGATTCAGGCGTATCACCTTGGCGTAGCAACCGCCTTCGTAGTTGAAGACGCCGTCGTCGCTCCAACCGTGCTCATCGTCCCCGATCAGAGTCCGCTCGGGGTCGGCCGACAGCGTGGTCTTACCGGTTCCAGACAGCCCAAAGAAGATCGCTACATCGTCTTGGTCCTTCCCATAGTTCGCCGAACAGTGCATCGATAGTACGCCCTGCTGGGGAAGCAGGTAGTTCATGACCGTGAACATCGATTTCTTGATCTCGCCGGCGTAGGCCGTGCCTCCGATGATCACTTCCCGATTCCCAAAGTGAACCAGCACGAAGACTTCGGATCGAGTGCCATCAAGCGCGGGGTCGGCATTGAAGCCGGGAGCGTGTATGACGGTGAACTTGGGCTCGTGTCGCGCGAGCGCCTCCGGGTCTCTGATCCGCAAGAACATGTTGCGAACAAAGAGGGTGTGCCACGCCGTTTCGGTGATCACGCGAATCGGAAGCTGCCATTGGGGATCCGCACCCACATTGCAATCTTCGACGTACAAGTCTTTGCCCTGTAGGTAGGCGGTCAGCCGAGCGCGCAGAGCCAGGTAGCGTTCCACAGCGAAAGGCTGGTTGGCCTTACCCCACCAAACCTTGTCGTGGCTGGAGGGCTCCTCGACCACGTACTTGTCGTTAGGTGAACGGCCGGTGTACTGGCCGGTGCGCACGACAAGCGGTCCAAGGTGGGCCAACAGCGCCTCGTGTCGCTGAAGCGCATGCTCGTAGAGTGCCGGCGTGTTCAGATTCCACCACAGCGTGTTGACGTTGCGAACACCCAACGCTGCGAGCCCCTCCTGGCCTTGTATCCGTCCCTGCTCTTCCATTTCGTTTCTCTCCTAGGTCTTCGAGCGATCGGCCGGCGAGCGGCCGGTCCGCTGATTCAAATTCAGCCTATTGACCCTGTGCCTGTTGGAAAAACCGTTCCAAGCGGTCGAAGAACGCCTCGCGATCTTCCTCGCTTCTGAAGAAGTCATAGCGTCCAGTCGCACGTTCGACGTTGATGAAGTCAATCAAGTAATCGTAAACCGCCGTGGCCGCTAGTAGGTCGGCGACGAGCGCGGAGTTCTGTGCGTCGAGCAGATCCACGATAGAGGCGCGCCCGCGACTGTATGAGTCTTGCACTAGCTGAAACGCATTATTGGCTGCCTCGGCCGCTTCGGCGGAAAGCTCGATATTCGCCAAAGACGCGCCCATCTGGTGCAAGGAGGAACGCACTCGTTGTTCAATGAGCTGTGCTACAGCGTCGCGCTGCGTCTCCAACTGGGCGAGCTGTTCCGCCGCCCTGCCCCGTTCTGCGAAGCGGGCAGCGCCAGTGAAGAGTGGATAGCTGATGTTCAACCCGACCGACCACGTCAAGCCGAAGTCCTGCACGAGGTCGGAGCCGGCGCCGGCGCTATTCCAGAGATCGGTGAGACCTGCCTGGACCGCCGCGCTCGGGAGGTAGAAGGACCGGTTGGCGGATTGCAGGGTGCGACGCTCTGCCGCTGCCAGCGCGTTGATCGACTTGATCTCCGGTGACGCACCGAGCGCTTCCTCTGCCATAAACCGGCGAAAGATCCGGAAGTCGAGCCGGTTATCCATGTACTCGTACAGCCTTTGTTGGCTACGTGCCAAACCCGGATCGTTGATATCGGCTTCGCTCGTGCTGAAGGATTCCTCGAGCGGACGGTTAAGGACCCGATTGAGCTCGATCTCAGCCACGTTCCTTTGAGCTATGACATCGATCACCGCCTGGCGGTTGTTCGCGATCTGATTCTCCCAGCGGTAGACCTCGCCAGGACTCGCGGCGCCGATCGAGCGGCGGATTTCCGCCAGTTCCAGATTTTCACGCGTGACCCGCAGGTTGCCCCGCTCGATCCGCTCGAAGGTCTCGGCCCTCAGCACATTCAGGTAGGCGATGGCGGCCTCCTGAACGATATCCAGCCTCAGAGTCTCGAAGCCTTGCTCTCGCGATACCTGGACTGACTTCTGAACCGAATAATCGGACCAACGCTGCTCGTCGAGGACCAACCAGGTCGCGGTCGCCGAACCCGTGAGTACTCGCTCGGGCTGCGTTACGGGCAAGGCCGCCTGATCCTCGTCGATCACGCTCCAATCGGCCGCGACGTCGATTTGCGGCCAGAGTATGGAAGAAGACAGTCGCACGGTCTTGGCTCCAGCGGCCACGCCACGGCGGTCGGCGGACAACTCGAGATTGGCTTCCAAAGCCTCCCGCACAACCCGCTCCAGGGAGAGCTCCCGCACCGGACGTCGTCCTACATCATCGATCAGCTCGGCTTCGGTCACGACCTTCCACGGGGGATAGACTCCAATCGCCCGCGCGGTGCCCATGTTAATGACCAGCCGCTCCTGGACCGCGAAGCCCGTCTGTAGCACTTTGGGCTCTTCCCCCAGCAGTATCCGTTGGATATTGGTGGCCACACGCCGCGCGATCCGCTGAAAGAATCGCTCCGGCCTGCGACCCGCGAAGATACCCTCCGCCACCTCGCGTCGCCCCATCCAGGAAAAGCTGGGCAGATCGCGCTCGATCAATCCGGCGATCAGCAGACCCCACTCAGGCTCGCCAAGTTGCATCTGCGGCAGGACATAAACAGCCTCGACATCCGCGGCGTCCAGTGCCGTCAGCACGGGCTCAACCGCCATCTCGACTGGAATAACCGTCGGCTCGAGCCCGGCGGCCTCAGTCGCGCGCCGCACATCTTCGGACATCCCCGGGATCGCTTCGGCCAAAGGCCCGTTGACTAGCAGTGCAATCCGGTTGAAGGGGACGATCTCGCGGAAAACCTGCAGGTCGCGGTTCGCGGGCAAGGCGATGTACGTGAGATTCCGCACCCCGCTGCCCCCACCCTCGCTCGGTAGGTTTTGTAGCTCGGCATCAAGGATGATCGGGGCGATCACCGGCTTCGGCAGGTCCGCGCGGCTCGCGGCCTCGTGAGAGCCGATCGGCCCCATCGTCACGACCATATCGACGTCTTCATCGGTGAGGACCCGATCGATCGCGCCTCTGACGCCGGCCAGCGTCCAGTCGGCCTCCGCATACTTCTCGCTCGGCAGGCGCACGTCGAACTCATTCGAGAGCAGCTCGATGATCTCGCTCCGCACCAGCTCCGTGAGATCCGCATGCCGCTCCCATGGGCCGTCTGCGACTATTCCAATCGTCACGACGGGACGCTGACTCTGAGCCCCGGCCCCGCCGGGGAAGATCAAAACTGCTGCAACAATCACAACAACGAACCGCCACATGGTCGTCCTCATTACACGTTGGGAATGATGTGATCGTCGGCTCGGCCTGTATCGCGCCGAGCCCGAGGCTATTTCGGGATCGTTCTGAGTTGCTGCGCAATCTACCGCCTAACCCGGTCAGCAGGAACACGGGGGACGCGCAAAGCTTGTAAGCGACACTACATTGTTTGCCGCCCCAGCCCCGGCCTTCTCCCGCAACGGCAGCCCGCTCAAGCTCTTTCCGAGGGAAATTGCGCCCCAAGTCCATTATTCTTATCTTTTTAGGCCAGCCGCTACGGCTGCCGAACGACCCTCGACAGGCCCGCCCTTCCCCCCCCTTTCTCGTCCAGAGCGAATCTGCGAAGCACGCCGAGAGCGTGGTGTGCCGATCGAAAACGGAATGCCATACAGAGATTTTGTCGATCTCCTAGCGCACGTCGGAAAAGACCCCTCGCGTCTCATCTTCGAGGACGAGCTCACGGGGATCCAGAACCGCCGTTTCCTGCTGAGCTATCTCCGGTACAAGGTGCGCTGGGATCGCGGCGATGACTTTCCCCTCTCCCTTCTCATCCTCGACCTGGATGCTTTCAAGCAGATCAACGACACCTATGGGCACGATACAGGGGACCAGGCGTTGGTCTGGATGGCGACACTCTTGAAGGAGGTCGCGGGCGAGCACGCCATCCCGGTTCGCTACGGCGGCGACGAGTTCGTTCTGGTTCTCCCGAAGGCCGATCGAAAAGAAGCGCGGGAGATGGCCGATCGCCTACTGCAGCGGACACAAGATCGATCATTCCGGCTGCGCGATGCGGATCGCGTCGTTCCGATCAGCTTGAGCATCGGTTTCGCGACGGCTCCAGACGATGCCAAGAGCGCTGCCGATTTATTTCAAGCTGCTGATACGGCACTCTTCCACGCGAAGCAGTCAGGGCGCAATCAGGCGGCCAGCGCCGCCGACATCGATCCGCAGAAAGTATTCTCGAAGACCGCGCTCTACCGCCTAAGGGCCACTGACATCGCTGGACGCGACGAGGAGTTGGCCACGGTGTCGGAAGCGCTCGATGGCCTGAGCCGGGGTCAGAGTCAGTTCGTCATCATCGAGGCGGCCCCGGGAATGGGTAAGTCGACATTCCTGGATGAAGTCCGCCGAAACCTGGCAGGCGACGATTCCTTCTGCGTGGCGAAGCTTGTGGGAGATCCGCAGGAGGGGTATCGACCTTACTACTTGACCGGCCGCTTACTGTTGTCGTTGCTCAACCAACGCGACGACAAGGGCGAGGAGCTTCTCAAGGAGCTAGGCGATACGGCGGTCGGGCACCTCGCGCAGATCCTGCCGCAACTCGCCGATGCCGACGCGAACACATCTGCCGAGGATGTTAGCTCGAAGCGGCAAGGAATCTTCGCGACACTGGCCGATTTCCTGCCGCGCCTCGTCGATTTCCGACCATTGGTATTGATCATCGACGACATGCAGTTCGCCGATGAAGCAACGCTGCTGTTGCTGCGCGTTCTGATTCAGACGAACAAGCTTTCGACCTTCGTTTGTGGCTCTTCGTTGGAGTTCCTCAAGCTGAGCGGAGAAGATGAAGCCTCACCGCTGGAGCGCTTCTACTCGACCAACCACAAAGAGCTCGGCATACGCAGAGTCAAACTCGGGCCGCTCGATGAAGATGACATAGCGGAATACCTGAAAGGTGTGTTCCCTAGCCTCAGAACACCGGACGCATTCGAGTCGGAGCTGGCCTTCATCACCAACGGCAACCCACTCTTCCTGGGAGAGATCATCCGCAAG
>JBDHAI010000037.1:0-13389 GCA_039588155.1 Gemmatimonadota bacterium
TTCCCGCAAAACGAGCAACGCAGGTGCTTATCGCTTGGAGCTGCCATCCGAACCTCCCGTTTACTCCTTACCGTCGCTGGAGGCGACTTCGCTCTTGCTCGTGATGATCTGATCGATCAGGCCATACTCCACAGCTTCATCGGGTGACATAAAGCGATCGCGGTCAGCATCATCGGCGACCTTCTCGATCGTCTGGCCGGTGTGACTGGCGAGGATC
Organism: Gemmatimonadota bacterium; assembly: GCA_039588155.1. Taxonomy (GTDB): domain Bacteria; phylum Gemmatimonadota; class Gemmatimonadetes; order Palauibacterales; family KS3-K002; genus JBDHGH01. Next base: position 218 of record JBDHAI010000037.1, read on the forward strand.
TCATTAATGCGCTCGCGTGCATAGATGATCTCTTTGGCCTGGATCTCGATATCGGATGCCGTCCCTTGGGAACCACCCGACGGCTGGTGGATCATGATTCGAGAGTTCGGTAGTGACGAGCGCTTGCCCTTCGTGCCGGCCGCCAGCAACAGCGCCCCCATCGATGCCGCCATACCCATGCAGATCGTCGATACGGGGGCGGTCATGAATTGGATCGTATCGTAAATGGCGAGCCCGGCGTAGACGCCGCCACCCGGGCAGTTGATGTACAGGTAGACGTCTTTCTCGGGGTTCTCAGCCTGAAGGAAAAGCAGTTGCGCAATCAGGACGTTGGCTACCTCGTCGTTGATGGGTGAGCCGAGGAAGACGATTCGGTCCATCAGCAACCGGGAGAAGATGTCGTAGACTTTCTCTCCACGGCTTGAACGCTCGATTACGTAGGGGGCATACGGCGGCATAGCTCTGCCTTTGTCTCCGGGTTCTTGGTCTCATTTGGCGACCCGATCAGCCGCCCACCTCGATCTCGGACTGCTCTCTCAGAAACTCGTAGACCTTCTCGTCGCTGAGGCGTCGCTCGATATCGCGCAGTTCACCCGATTTGGCCAAACGACCCCTCACTTCTCCCACCGACCGACCTGCACGCTTCGCGATTTCCTCGACTTTCGCCTGGACTTCTTCCCGCGACACCTCGAAACCCTGATCCTCGGCGACACGCTGAAGGATTAGCGTGCGTTTGATACCCCACTCGGCCGCCGGACGTGCCTCGTCCCTCGTCTGGGCCACCAGGTCGGGATCGGCTCCCTCCGGCGGCTGCCCCACCAGGGCGTCGACGTAGCGATCCACCATGGAACTCGGCACTTCGAACGGGTTGGCACCGATGAGCTGCTCGATGATCTGCTGGTCGATCTGGAGCTCCACCTCATGCTCCCTCATTCTCTGCAGGTCCTCCGCGATCACCTGCCGCAACGATTCCAGATCTTCGAAATCACCCACCGACCTCGCAAAATCATCGTCGACGTCAGGTAACTCCTGCTCCATGACCTGCTTGAGCTCGATGTGCAGTCTCTGCCCCGTCCCCCGCTGGCTCTCGTCGGGGAAGTCCTCGGGAAACGTGACCTCGAACTCCCCGGACATCCCCGGATCGAGGCTGCCGATCGCCGCCTCGACGTCTGGAATCGCCTGGCCTTCGCCCATCACGAAACGGTAGTTGCGCGTCTCCGACTCGCCATCGCTCGCGTCGAGTGGCGTGATATCGACCTCGACGGTGTCGCCCGCCGACGCCTTCCGCTCCACAGGTTTCCACAACGCCTGCTGCTGCCGCACCATCTCCAGCCGAGCCTCCACGTCCTCGTCGGTTACCGTCACAGCCGGCCGCTCTATTCGGAAGCCGCCCAGCCGCGAGAGCTTGACCTCCGGTCGAATGTCGAAGGCTACTTCGAACGTCAGCTCCGAATCTCGATCGTAACTGACGTTCGCCACCCGCGGTTCGCTGATCGGCTCGAGGCTCTTCAACTCGACCGCCTCTCGGAAGGCCGAGTCGATGACCTGCTGACGCGTCTGCTGGTCGATATCGAGGGCGAACTTGGCCTCGATCCGCTCCGGCGGGACCTTCCCCTTTCTGAAACCGGGAATCCGCACTCGCTTGGCCAGCTGCTGGGTCACCTTCGCCCGCTCGGCCCGGACTCGGGCCGAGGGGACGGTGATCACCAGCTTGCGGTTCCAGGCCGCGGGTTCCTCAACGGAGATCTGGAGAGTTGTAGTCTGTGACACTAAAATGAGCTCGGTCTGTCTCTGCTGGGTGCCGATATGCGAAAGGGGGGACTCGAACCCCCACGGCCGGTTGGCCACCAGCTCCTAAGGCTGGCGCGTCTACCAATTCCGCCACTTTCGCAGGAGCGGTCGGGCCGTTCCTTACTTTACTGGAAAGGGCGGAAAGGTCAAGGAAAGTAGGGCGGGTGGCGGACCGAGCTGGGGTCCGCCACCCTGACCCCGGTTACTTCTCCGGGACGATCATGTTGAGGATACTGTGCCTTGGCCTACCGTCCGTGTCGGGGTACACGACGCTCAGAGAGACGAGGTCGTCGGCGTCGACGTCGGCCAGAGCGCCGTCGAAGTCGCCCAGGCTTTTCACGGCCTTCCCGTTCACGTGGGTGATGATCGAGCCCTGGCGCAGTCCGGCCTCGGCGGCGGGTCCGAACCGATCGACCTGCGTCACGATGACGCCCTCGAGCCGGGTCCCTGGAGCAAAGCCGACACGCTCGGCGAGGTCGGAGTTGTACTCGGTGACCTGCACGCCGATGAGCATGTTGCTAGGGCGGCTCGGGGCTTCGGCGGCCAGCGGCTCGGGCTGCGGCACGTCGGCTTCGGCGAGCTTGACGTTGAAGTCCACGCGCTTGCCGTAACGCACGACTTCGACGCTGACTCTATCGTTCGGCTCGTACGAGGCGACGATCCGCTGGAGCTGTCCGACTCGATCGACGGTCCGGCCATCGATGGCCACGATGACATCGCCGCGCTCGAGGCCGGCCTTCTCTGCGGGGCTGTCGTCGAGGAAGTCCTGGACGACGGCGCCCTTGGGCGACGAGAGTCCGTACGCTTTGACGTCCGCGGTCTGGACCGGCGAAATGCTGACGCGCAAGGCAGCCCGGCGGACCCGGCCATACTCGATGAGGTCCTCCATGACGTCCTGCGCGAGGGTGATCGGGATGGCGAACCCGTAACCCTGATAGAAGCCGGTCGTGCTCTGAATAGCCGTGTTGACCCCGATGACCTCGCCGTGGTAGTTGACGAGCGGGCCGCCGGAGTTGCCCGGGTTGATGACCGCGTCCGTCTGGATCATGTCCTCGATAGCATAAGTCGTCTGGGACGCGGCCTGGATGATACGGGTGTTGCGGCCTTTGGCGCTGATGATGCCCGCGGTAACTGTGAAGGGCAGCTCGGACCCGTCCGCCGTACCCGGGTTGCCGATGGCGAGAACGAACTCGCCGACCGAGGTGGCGTCAGGATCTCCCAGCTTGACGAATGGCAGCCCGTTGGCCGGGATCTTCAAGACCGCGATGTCGGTCGTCGGGTCGCGGCCGATGAGCTCGGCGTCATACTCCTGCCCGTCGGGCAGCTCGACCTCGATTCTCTCGGCCTGCGCGACCACGTGGTTGTTGGTGATGATGTAACCGTCTTCGGAGACGATGAAGCCGGATCCGCGGCCGAGCGGGGCATCGAACTGCGATTCGGGGTGCGAGGGTCCGAACAGCTCCTCGAAGCCTCTGGGGAGGCGTCGAGCCAGCGAGCCTCGGATCACGACCGAGACGACGGCCGGAGTGACGCTCTCAGCTATCGATACGAAGGCTTTGTTCACCTCGGCCAACGCACGGAAGCTGCTCGGCGCCGTTGCCGCCGTCTGATCTGCGGCGTCGTCGACCGTGGTAACGGCGGCGATGTCGGCCGCTACGATGTCGGACTGGGACGACATCTCTGTGGCTGTGAAGGTGGCGGCCTCACCTCCTCGTACCCAGCGGAAGCCGGAGGCCAGCGCCAGGCCAAGGACCAGGGCCAAGGACGTATATGAGACGACTTTGAGTTTGCTACGAAGTGGATCACCCATCGTAGTTACCTTCCTCGGGTCTCGTGACGAACGATTGGTCTCTAGATCTGAGTTCTGCTACACACGGGGCTTTAGCCCGGTTCCCGTAATCTAATCGAGCGGGGCCCCCACGGGGCCCCGTAGTTGAGATGCTCGACGCGGCGGAATCGTTGCCGCTCAGCTCTCTTTCTCTTCTTCGACGATCTCGTAATCCGCCTCTACCACCTCTGGCTCGGCTTCAGCCTGCGCAGAGGTTCCCTCCGGGCCCGCCGCGTCGGCGGTTCCGCCCGAGGCCGCCGCCTGGGCCTCGTACAGCTTCTGACCGGCCGCTGAAAAGGCCTGCATCAGCTCGTCGTGGGCCCGGTTCATCTCCTGCAGGTCCTGGGTTTCCTTGAGCGACTTCTTCGCCCCCTCGAGCGAGTCATCGAGGCGTTTCTTTGTCTCCTCATCCAGCTTGTCCGCCCACTCCGCCGAGTCCTTTTCGACGCGGTAGACCATAGTGTCGAGCTTGTTTCGGAGCTCCACTACCTCGCGGGCAGCCTGGTCTTCCTTGGCGTGTTGCTCGGCCTCCTTCACCATCTTCTCGATCTCGGTATCGCTCAGGCCGGACGTGGCTTCGATGCGAATCGACTGTTCCTTGCTGGTTGCACGGTCCTTAGCGGATACGTGCAGGATACCGTTGGCATCGATATCGAAGGTGACTTCCACCTGCGGCACTCCCCGGGGCGCCGGTGGTATGCCGGTCAACTGGAAGCGACCGATCGTCTTGTTCCCGGTCGCCATCGGCCGCTCACCCTGCAGGACGTGGATGTCCACCGTGGTCTGGCTGTCCTCCGCCGTGGAGAAGACCTCCATCTTCTTGGTCGGGATTGTGGTATTCCGCGGGATCAATGTCGTCATGACGCCGCCCAGTGTCTCGATGCCAAGCGACAGCGGCTCCACGTCGAGGAGCAAGACCTCGCTGACCTCGCCGGCCAACACGCCCGCTTGGATCGCGGCACCTATTCCGACGACCTCGTCCGGATTCACGCCTCTGTGTGGATCCTTGCCGAAGAACTCCTTGACCACTTCCTGAACCTTCGGGATCCGCGTGGAGCCGCCGACCAGAATGACCTCGTCGATGTTCTCGGGCTTCAGCTTCGCATCGTCCAACGCCTTCTGCATCGGCGATGCCGTCCGCTGAATCAAGTCCTCCACCAGCTGCTCGAACTTGGATCTCGTCAGCCTCATGTTCAGATGCTTGGGCCCGGACTGGTCCGCCGTGACGAAGGGTAGGTTGATGTCGGTCTCCATGGTCGTGGAAAGCTCGCACTTCGCCTTCTCGGCGGCTTCCTTGAGACGTTGTAACGCCATCGGATCGTTGGATAGATCGATACCCTGGTCTTTCTTGAACTCGTCTACCAGCCAGTTGATGATGCGCTCGTCGAGATCGTCGCCGCCCAGGTGCGTATCGCCGTTCGTCGACTTGACCTCGAACACACCTTCACCCAATTCGAGGATGGTGATGTCGTAAGTCCCGCCGCCCAGATCGAAGACCGCTATCGTCTCGTCTTTCTTCTTGTCCAGCCCGTAGGCGAGTGACGCCGCCGTCGGCTCGTTGAGGATCCTCATCACCTCCAGGCCCGCGATCTTGCCAGCATCTTTCGTGGCCTGGCGCTGCGAGTCGTTGAAGTAGGCCGGTACCGTGACCACCGCCTTGCTCACCGGCTGCCCGAGGTAGTCCTCTGCGGTCTGCTTCAGCTTCTGCAGTATCATCGCCGAAATCTCGGGCGGCGAATATTTCTTGTTGTCGATCTCGACGAATGGCCGGTTCTGCGCATCACAGGTCACCTTGTAGGGGTAGCGTCGGATCTCCGTCTGGAGCTCGTCGCACGTGCAACCCATGAAGCGTTTGATCGAGAATACCGTCTTGATCGGGTTCGTTATCGCCTGGCGCTTCGCCACCTGGCCGACGAGGATCTCCTCGTCTTTGGTGAATCCGACGACCGATGGGGTAGTCCGCGATCCCTCTTGGTTTGGGATCACCACTGGATCGCCGGCCTCCATGACCGCGACCACCGAGTTCGTCGTTCCCAGGTCGATGCCGATGACCTTGCCCTCTGTCTTTGCCATGATCTGTCTCTATTCTTGAATGAAAACCGGCATCCTGCCCCCACCTTCGGCTCGACGAACGGCGCGAGTAGGACGCTTGACGTGCCCGAAAACGCCCGTGGAAGGGGCAACTCCCGTGCCAGCCACCCTCCCCAAATCGGCCCGAAAATACCGACATTCTGGCGCTTCGCGGCCCGGCTATGCCAAAGCGGCAGGAATGGAGGGCAGGCCGGTCGTTGACGGCGCTACTGCGCCCCTCTAGCTTGGCGACGCCATGATCCCGTACCGAGATGAGAATCCGGCCGAGCTAACGCCGATCTTCACGATCGCGCTCATCCTCGCGAACGTGGCGGCTTGGATTTTCGTACAAGGCGCGGGCGGCAACCTCGAGCTGTCGATCTGCCGGTTTGGGATGATCCCGGTGGAGCTCAGCGGGCGGGAGATCGTGGGCCAGCAGGTCTGTCCGCTAGGAGATCTGACCTGGCAGACGCTCTTCAGCTCGATGTTCATGCATGGCGGCTGGGTGCATCTGGGGAGCAACATGTTGTTCTTATGGGTCTTCGGGAACAACGTGGAAGACTCGATGGGCCACTTTAGGTTCGTGCTGTTCTACGTTCTCTGCGGTTTGGCCGCGGCGTTTCTGCATATTGTCATCAGCAGCAACTCCGCGATTCCCACGGTCGGGGCGTCTGGGGCGATCAGTGGTATTCTCGGTGCCTACATGGTTCTCTATCCCAGGGTGCGCGTCCACGTGTTCTTCCCGCCGTTCTGGTTCTTCTCGATGCGAGCCGGCTGGGTGTTGGGCTATTGGATTGCCATTCAGATTCTGCTCGGCATCGCTCAGGTGGGCGGCCAGGTGTCGGGCGTGGCGGTGTGGGCACACATCGGTGGGTTCTTCGCGGGTGTGATTCTGGTCAAGCTCTTCGAGAGGCCCCAACTCGTCAGCGCCAAGCGGGAAGGGCGCCGCATCGACCCCAGCGAGATTCGGGCGCACCACTACTGGTGGTGAGTCGGGATCCACCGACTCTTTCAGTCCTCGACCCTCACCCAGTGGTTAAGCGGTCCGTGCCCGGCACCCAATCCCGGTGCCGCTTCAATGGCTCGGCGCGTATAGTCGCGTGCCGCCGCGACAGCTTCGATGCGAGGGTGGCCGAGGGCCAGGCCGGCGCAGATCGCGGCGGACAGCGTGCAGCCTGTTCCGTGCGTGTGCGGTGTGTCGAGTCGCGCGTCTCGCCATTCGCGCCACAGACTACCGTCGAAGTAGACGTCGACGAGTGTGCGGTTCCTCAGGTGACCGCCTTTGACGAGGACGGACTTGGCGCCTTTCTCCACTAAGAGCTCGGCGGCCGCCCTCATGTCCGCCGGCGTATCGACGGCACGCCCGGAGAGTATCGCCGCTTCCGGCAGGTTTGGGGTGACGACTTCTGCCAGTGGAAGGAGGTCGGCGGGCAGGGCGGCGACGGCGTCCTCCTCGAGCAGGCGGTCACCGCTCTTCGCGATCATCACCGGATCCAGTACCAACCTCTCGAGTCCCACGTCCGCGAGCGTGCGGGCCACCGTGCGGATGATCTCCGCATCGGCTAGCATTCCGGTCTTCGCGGCGGCCGGCTTCAAGTCCTCGGCCACGGCGCGGATTTGCTCCGCCACCACGTGCGCGTCGATCTTCTGAATCGCCCGTACCCCGACGGTGTTCTGTGCTGTGATCGCGGTGATCGCGCTCGTGCCGTAGATGCCGAAGGCGTGGAAGGTCTTGAGGTCGGCCTGGATTCCGGCCCCGCCGCCACTGTCGCTCCCCGCGATCGTCAGTGCTACTCTGCGTTCTAACATGCCACGTCCCTTCCGCATCGACCCGCGACAAGGCACCTTGTCTGTCCAGGACGGCCGCGGCCGCGGGCCGAGTGGCACGATTCGTCGGCCGAACCCTTGAAGACGGATGCTGACTCGAGCGCAAGCGAAGCTGATCCGTAAGCTTAAATCGCGCAAGCGGCGCGATGCGGCTCTGACGTTCCTCGCGGAGGGAGTCCGCTTGGTGGAGGAGCTCGAAACCAGCGACTTCGAGATCGAATTCGTCGTCACGGCGCCGGCTCTTGGCGCGACGCCCCGGGGGCGGCGCTTGCTGGAGGCGCTCGAGGCTCGCGGCTGCGAGATAGCCGAGACACCGGAATCGGAGTTGAAGAAGCTGTCCGACACGGAAACGCCTCAGGGCGTGTTGGCCGTCGCACGGCATCCAGGCCGGGCGCTGGCGGACCAGGCGCTCGAAAGCGAGGCCGCGGTTCTCGTGTTCGATCGTGTCGCCGATCCGGGCAACCTGGGAACCCTTGTGCGCACCGGACAGGCGCTCGGCTTGACCTGCGCGGTCGCGTTGCCCGGCTCGGCCGACCCTTGGAGCCCGAAGGCGACTCGGGCTTCGGCGGGCTCTCTCTTTCATCTGCCGGTCTACGAATCGTCCTGGCCCGAGCTGCTGGCCTGGCTGCGATCGAAGGATTTTGCCATCTTGTGCGCCGATTCGAGCGGCGAGCCGGTACGCCATGGCCTCGGGCGGCCGGTGCGGTTCGCCCTCGTTATGGGTAATGAGCCTTTCGGCATCTCCCGGGAGGTACGTGAGGATTGTGACCGACGGGTGGCCGTGGAGTTGCCAGGAGGGATGGACTCACTCAACGTGGCCGTCGCGGGAGCGCTCCTGCTCGATCGACTCCTTGCACCACCCCCAAGTGCCGACTGAACGGCGCGACAGTCGAGTTCGGCCACGCCATCTTAATCAGGATTGCACATGCTTGAATCGCTCGCGCTGACCTACGCCGCACTCGTCGGCCTGTCGATTGGGTCCTTCTTGAACGTTTGTATTCTGCGTTGGCCGGCGGGGGGTTCGATATTTCGACCTCGATCCGCGTGCCCGAAATGTAAACGGCAGCTGCGCTGGTTCGAGAATATCCCCGTCCTGAGCTACCTGGCGCTGCGTGGCCGCTGTCGCAGCTGCGGCGCTCGGATTTCGATCCAATACCCACTGGTGGAACTGGCGACGGGCTTCATCTGGGTCGGTTCGTACCTGCACTTCGATGGAATCTGGCAGGCGCTGTCGGCCGCTGTCTTCGGGACACTGCTCCTCGGTATCGCCGTCAGCGACGCGCGGGAGTATACGATCCCCGACGAGTTCAGTCTCGGGGGGCTTGTCTTGGGGCTGGCCCTGTCGTTCGCGCCAGGTCCTCCCAGCGTTGCGATGTCGGTCGTGGGTGCTGCGGCGTCGTTCGCGGTGATGTACGCCGTCGCCGTTGTGGGCGAGTGGGCGTTCAAAAAGCCGGCGCTGGGTGGTGGAGACATCAAGATGATGGCGATGGTAGGAGCCTTCCTCGGACCCCTCTACTCGCTGCTCACGATCTTCGTGGGCTCGGCGATCGGAGCCGTCATCTTCGGACCCATCGGCCTGAAGACGGGCAAGCTGGTGCCATTTGGGGTGTTCCTGGCGCTGGGGGCGGCTGTCGTCTATCTCTGGGGCGATGCCATGGTGAGTTGGTACGCGACGCAGATTCTGGGGCTGTAGGCTAGTGTTGGCATCTCAACTGCCCGACCCCTCGTTGTGGTGGGCGATCTCCTCATCGGCCGCCGGCCCCGGTCGGCCCGATTCGCCTGCGGGCTCTTCAGGCCTGGGCGCCGCCCGAGTCAGCCGCGCTCTCAGCACCTGAGTGTCGGAAGCCGCGGTGACCTCGATGAGGACGCCTTCCTTCTCGATCTTTTCGCCGGGTTGCGGGACCTGTCCAAAAATATCCAGCAAGTACCCGTTGAGGGAGCGGTGCTCTAATAGTGGGAAGCTTGTATTGAGGAAGTGGTTGATCTCTCTTACGTCGGCGCTGCCGGCCACGAGGATTACGTTCCGGCTCAAGCGTATGATCGGCTCTTCGGCGACATCGCTTTCGTCTTCGATCTCACCTACGAGTTCCTCGAGGATGTCCTCCAGGGCGACGAGACCGTCGACGCCGCCGTATTCGTCGATCACGATTCCCAAGTGGATTCGGCGAGTTTGAAAGTCGAGCAACAGCCTGTCCAGCGTGATCGAGCCCGGCACGAAAACAGGTTCACGAGCCAACGCTTTGAGTTGGACATCGCGTTGGCCGGAGATGAGAGCCTGATAAGCGTCTCGCGTGTAGAGCACACCGGTTATGTGGTCGATGCTTTCGGAATAGAGCGGGATGCGACTGTAACGCGCGGTTCGCAGCTCGAACATGACGTCGGCCAGTTTCTGCGACTCCGGCCATGCCACAATGCCGACCCGCGGCGTCATGACGTCATAGGCGGTCGTTTGGTCCAGAAGGAACGCTTTTTCTATTAAGCGCCGTTCATGCTCGTCGATGACCGGCTCGCCGTTGCCCTGGCTCGCGATATCTCGAATCTCGCGGTCCGAGATGCCAGGCATGATCTCCCCGAACCTCGGAGACAGTGCTCTCGATATCAGCTCGGCGGGCCAGGTTAGAGGCAAGAGCAGGCGCGAGAGCAGCCAGACCGGAATCGAGGAGACGAGACATAGCCGCTCGCCGGCGTGCTGGCCCAACGTCTTACCGGCGAACTCCGCCAGGACCACGATCAGGATCGCCAGAGCCACGGCGATGCCGCGGAGAACAGCGGAGCTGGGCTCGACCAGCTCGGCGATCCGCCAGCCGGCCACGGCGGCCAGTGCCGCGCCGGCGGCGCGCAGCCCCCAAAACACCGAGAGGAGGCTTGCCGGTTGTGCACGCAGCGCGGCCAGAGTGCTCGAGGCGCGGTTCCCCGCGGAAGCGAGCTCATCCACTCTCGGCGCCGGGATCGCGAAGAAGGCGACCTCGACAGCGGAGGCTAGCACGACGATCAGAGCGGCTAGAGCGAGAACAACGATGGGGGTGATCAATGCGGGCCGCCCCTCGGCCGGTTATACGGCGGGCTCTGTGCGATGCTACCCGGAGGTTCTTCTAGTGCCACGACCGCCATCTTCTAGATCCATCCCCGGCTGAGGTCCAACAGCTGCCTGAGGATGTCCTCCGCCGTCTGACCATCGGCCTCGGCCTCGAAGTTGGTCACGACGCGATGGCGGAGGACCGGCAGGGCCACCGCCTGCAGATCTTCGTAGTTCGGCATCGCCCGTCCGTCGAGGGCCGCGCGAGCCTTGGTGGCCAGCACGAGATGCTGAGTCCCGCGCGGGCCGACGCCCCAGTTCACCCAGCGACGGATGAAGTCGGGCGCCTCTTCAGCTTCGGGCCGGCTCGCCCGGCACAATCGCACGGCGAGCTGGATCAGGCTGGGTGCGACCGGCACTCGGCGGACGAGGCCCTGGAACTCCAGGATCTCGGCCGCCGTCAGAACCGCCTCGACCTCGTCGACCCAGTCCGTGGTCGTACGGGTCGCTACCTCCACCTCCTCGGCTTGCGAGGGATAGGTGATCCGGGCTTCGAGCATGAACCGGTCAAGCTGGGCCTCTGGCAACGGGTAGGTACCCTCCTGCTCGATCGGGTTCTGGGTTGCCAGCACGAAGAAGGGAAGTTCCAGCGAATACGTGTCGCCTCCCGCGGTCACTTCCATCTCCTGCATGGCCTGGAGTAGCGCGGCCTGGGTCTTGGGCGGCGTCCTGTTGATTTCGTCGGCCAGCACGACGTTGGCGAATATCGGACCCGGCACGAAGCGGAACGCGCGCCGACCGGTCGAGATGTTTTCCTCGAGAATCTCGGTACCCGTGATGTCGGACGGCATCAAGTCGGGTGTGAACTGGATCCGGCTGAACTTCAGGTGTAGCGACCGGGCGAGGCTGGAGACGAGCAGGGTCTTCGCCAAGCCGGGAACGCCCACCAACAGGGCATGTCCGCCCGCCAGGATGGCGATCAGCAGGCCTTCGATGATCTCCCGCTGACCGACGACCTGCTTGCCGACCTCGATCTCGACTCGCCTGCGGGCCCCGGCGAGCGCCTCGAGCAGTGCTGGGTCTCGATCTGTGCCCGGCTCGCCGATGGCGATCGGGTTACTCGGATCGTCGCTTGTAGCCAAGATAGTTAGCTCCCGCGACGCCAGCCGCGGACCGGCGCGGGTCTGGGGTACGTGCTCAATCTCGCAGCATGGGTATCGGGCGGTGAATCGTGCGCAAGCCAAGGCGGCCGCCAGATCGGCTCGAGAGGGCAAGCCACAGCCCGACGGTCAGGGATCTGCCAACGTCCACGAAAACAAGGTAGATTCTGTGGAAAAGGGGCGTCAAGGGCGGCTTGCGCCGCTATAGCGCTGCGGATATCTTGCGCGCCGAATTGTCAGCGCGGGTTGAGCGGAGTCGAGATGCGCGAGCCTGAGTATGACCGCGGTAAGGTCGGAGCCTATCTCGGCCTCGGTGCGGGCTTCGCCGGCAGTACCCTCGTCTTCGCCGCCCTGGGTTGGCTGCTCGATCGCAGCATAGCAACAACGCCGGTCTTTACGCTCTTGGGGACTTTCCTCGGCGCGGCCGCCGGGTTCTACAACCTGTACCGGCGAGCGATGGCGCTTCAGAACGATGCAGGTCCCGAGCATAAGAAGAGAGACGGAAACTCCGAGCCGTCCAGAAAGGCTTCGGATCGGGAGTGAGAAGGTGGGTCATCTATGCGGGGGGTTCCGCGTTGCTCGTAGGTCTCTCCGCTATTCCATTGAGCTTCTTGTTTGAACCTCGTGTCCGGTTGGGCGTGTGGATCGGCCTGACCGTGGCGTGGATGGTTCAAGCTGCGGCGTTCGGCATCCTGATCTTCGCCACTCGGCAGCGGCCGAACCGAGTCGTGGCGGGTTGGACCGTCGGGACGTTCATCCGCTTGGTCGCGCTGTCGGCGCTGGCCTGGCTGACGCTGAGCGGGGCCTGGGCGTTGCCTCCTGAGCCGACGCTGCTCGCGCTGGCCGGCGGCCTGTTCGTTCTTCTCCTCCTCGAGCCGTTCGTATTCCGCTACCACCTAGAGGCACGATGATCGGGCTCGGCGCTCGGCTATTCGGACTCTTGGCGCAGGCAGCGCATGGCGCTGAAGGTCAGAGCGTGGCCGAAGTCTGGAACGACCACATGATGGAGGAGGTGGCGGACGCCCACCATATCCAGATTCCCCTCGTAGGTACCGAGATCCACCTGCCCGAGTGGGCACCGATTCACATCGGCTCGCTGACCGTCGATCTGTCACCAACCAAGCACGTCATATATGTGGGTGTGGCGGCGCTGATCGTAGCCCTGGTGATGGTTTGGACTGCACGGCGCACCCACGGCAAGCGAGCGGAGAGCGCGCCCAAAGGCCTGGCCAACGTCATCGAGGCCTTCGTCATCTATCTGCGGGACGAAGTCGCGATGCGGAATATCGGGAAGGGCGGTGAAAGGTTCGTGCCCTTCGTGCTCACGCTGTTCTTCTTCATCCTGACGATGAACCTGATGGGGCTGGTGCCGTTCGGCTCGACTGCGACGGGCAACATCTCGGTCACGGCGGCGCTGGCGTTATTGTCGCTTGTGGCCATCGAGATCGGGGGTCTCGTACACCTGGGGCCTTCGGCCTAC
>JBDHAI010000038.1:0-13201 GCA_039588155.1 Gemmatimonadota bacterium
TCGCACCAGGATGTGCACGACGTGGTCGATCGGGTTCGTGACCGGGCGGCGGCGATACTCGGGAAACGGCTTGGCTATCCGCCGCCGGCAGTGCTCCATTTCAGCGTCATTCTTTCCGAGGTCTGCCAAAACATCGTCGAGCATGCTGGGGCCGATGGTTGGGTTTCTGCGCAGACCTACAACTGGAGGCAGCGGTTGGGCCGCCAAGTGGTCGTCATCGCGGTGATGGACGTGGGGATGGGCTTCCGCGGCTCGCTCGCCCGGGAGCATGCTCAGCAGTACGGCGATCGTTGGTCTGACGAGACCGCGCTGGAAGCGGCGTTTCTTCATGGCGTCTCTCGTTATCGCGACCCGGGTCGCGGACAGGGGCTGCAAGGTATACGCAAGCAGGTATCCCGGTGGAACGGGCTCTTTACGATTCGGAGCGGCACGGCCCAGATTGCTGAGGTGCCCGACTGGGCCGAAAAGGAGCCGGCCATCGTCGGGCTTCACGATTTCCCGGGAGCTCAGATTCAGGTCGTGATGCCGCAGGTGATCCCACCGATGGAAAAACGGTGATGGGGAGGCGTGGGAATGGGTGAACCGGCTACGCAGGCTAGGGGTTTGGGGATCGACCGAGTGGTGCACACCTCGGTGGCGACGCTCTACAACAACCTCGTGACGCGGCCGACAGGGCGCGCGGTGCGGGTCGCCATCGAAAAGGAGATCGAAGAGACCAAAGGGACGTGTCTATCGATCCTCGATTTCTCGCGGGTCGGCGTTATCGACTTCAGCTGTGCCGACGAAGTCATCGCGAAGCTGCTCGTCAAATACAGACGTCGCGATCGACCCTCCGAAGCCTTCTTCGTCTTGCAGGGTGTGGCCGAACACCACAGAGAGCCTATAGAAACGGTGTTGCGTCGCCGGAACCTGCTGCTCGTCGCCGTGGAACAAGGGCAGCCCGCCCTCTGGGGAGCGGCCCCTGCTCGCTTGCGTTTGGCGTGGGACTGGCTTGGCCGGTCGGGCCGCGCGGTCTCGGATCAGTTCGCGACGGCTCAGGGATTGACCGACCGCACGGCCAGCTCCTGGCTTTGGAGGCTGGTCAGCTGGCGTGTAGCGATACCCGAGGAGCGTGGGAGTTTCGCGAGCTTGCCAGCGCTGCTTGGCGATCCTGAGGGCGTGACCCAGCATAAGCTGGCGATTTGACCATCGGTTCGAACGTTGACCGACCTTAGCGTGGTAAGTAGATTTTCGAGGTTTAGCTGGCGGAAATAGAAGATTGAGCGCCGCGGAGGACGGCATGGCAACGGCGACAACGCTAGATAAAATAGAGGCGGTCATCGAGGAAATTCGGCCGGCGGTGAGGGCCGATGGGGGCGATGTCGAGCTGGTGAGCTTCGACCCCGAGGAGGGCCGGGTGGAGCTCAGGCTCGTCGGGGCTTGCCACAGCTGTCCGCACTCGCTCCTGACGCTGAAAGGGGGCATCGAGCACCGTCTGAGAAGCAAGCTGCCGGAGGTCAAATCCGTCGTCGCGCTCTAGAGCTGCTCGGAGGTGGCTCTCGGCCGGCATAGGTACGCCTGTGCCGGTTTTTTGTGCTCGATGACCCGGCGGCCAGGCCCCGAGTTTCGAATCAGAAAACACGCAAAGGGAAAAATAGATGTCGGATCAAGAGCGGCACCACACGGACAGGCCACCTGGGCCCCGTAAGCTGCCTGTAATGGGCTCTACAGAAGATGCGCAGAGCGGCCCGGAGCCAACGCCCCAGCGCGGCGTTCCCACTCCGCAGAACGTGCCGGGTGTTGGACGCGTCCTCGCGGTGAGCTCTGGCAAGGGCGGGGTGGGCAAGTCCACCGTCGCGACCAACCTGGCGGTGGCGCTCGCTGCCCTTGGGCACAAAGTCGGGCTCATGGATGCCGACGTGTACGGCCCCGACATCCCGATCATGTTCGGCGTCCACTCCAGGCCGCGGGTCACGACGAACGAACGCATCGTCCCGCTCGAAGCGCACGGCGTCAAGCTCATGAGCATCGGGTTCCTGCTCGACGACGAAACGCCAGCAATCTGGCGCGGACCCATAGTCATGGGAATCATCCGGCAGTTTCTGCAGCAGGTGGACTGGGGCGAGCTCGACTACTTGCTCGTCGATATGCCACCGGGCACCGGCGATGCCCAGCTCTCGCTCGTGCAGCTGGCAAAGGTCGACGGTGCACTGATGGTGACCACTCCTCAAGGCGTTGCCACCGGCGACGTGCTCAAGGGAATAAAGATGTTCGAGCGCGTGGAGGTACCGGTCATCGGGCTGATCGAGAATATGAGCGGATTCGTCTGCCCCCATTGCGGCGAGAGTACGGATGTCTTTGGTAGCGGCGGCGGACGCAGACTCGCCGCCATAGCCGATGTTCCGTTCCTCGGACCGGTGCCGCTGGGAGCCGCTGTGGTGGCCGCCAGCGACTCGGGGCGCCCGACGGTCGTATCGGACCCGGGCTCGCCGGAGGCGCAGGCGTTCGTAGAGCTGGCGGGCAAGATCGTGGCCGCCGTCGGAACGTCGGGCGAGCACGCAGGCGCTAGCCCTTCCTGACCCGGGGGGGTTGAGCCTGGCCATCGATGCCAGTTGTCACTTTCCTAACTGATTTCGGGACCCGAGAGGGGTTCGCGGCCTCTATGAAAGGGGTAGTGCTGAGCACTGCGCCTGGGGCCCAGCTTCTCGATGCCACGCACGACATTCAGCCCGGCGATGTCGAGGCGGCGGCTTGGGTGTTGGGCCAGTATTGGGATCGCTATCCCCCCGGCACGGTCCACGTGGCTGTGGTCGATCCGGGGGTGGGTAGCCAACGCAAGGCGCTCGCCCTATCGGCGGACGAGAGCTATGTCGTGGCCCCGGACAACGGTTTGGTGACGGCGGTCATTAGAGCCGCCGGTTCATGGCGTTGTGTGGAGATCAGCGAGCCTCGTTACATGGAGCCGTCCGTCTCGCCGACGTTCCACGGGCGCGACGTCTTTGCACCGGCCGCAGCGCACTTGGCGGCTGGTGTCGCTCTCGATGCGCTCGGGGCGCCGCTGCCTCGGCCGTATCTGCTCCCACTCGAGCTACCTCGACGCCGGGACGCAGAGATCCACGGTCGCGTCGCTCATATCGACCGCTTTGGCAACCTGATCACCGATATCCCGATTGAATGGATTGACGGGAACTGGCGCTTTGCCGTCGGTAGCAAGGAAGTCGGAACCCTGCGTCGTACCTATTCGGATGTAGGGAGCCGTAAGCCTGTGGTCGTACCCGGGTCGATGGGGACGGTAGAGATCGCAGTCAGGGACGCATCGGCGGCCGAAAAGCTAGGAGCCGCCCGCGGCGACCCCGTCCTCGCGAGCCGATGAGCATCTCAGTTGCGCGCGATTCTTATGCCTCCAAGCGCACCGCTGACCGAAAGCGAGAGGTGATGCTTGGCCGTGTCCCAGTTCCGGCTCAGCCAGATACCGCCATCCTGCTTCTCGAAGTCGGGTGCGTCGAAAGACATGAGGAACGTGCTGCGGTCGATACGCACTCCGAGTTCGGCTGGAACGCTGATCTCGATGGTGCCAAGACCTACTTTGATGTCGGCCGTCGTATCGTGCTTCCAATCCCCGGAAAAGTCGAGCGCTAGTCTACCGACACCACCTGAAACGTTGAGCCGACGACAGCCGGAATTGCCGAGGTCGTCCAGACGAAGAGCCGCCGCCCCGGCCTTGAAAGTGCAGTGCTCGGCGGTCTCGGTGTTTCGCTCGCTGAAACGTATGCGAGTATCGCTGGCGCCGGTCTCGAGTACGAGGTTCGTCAGCTTTAGCCCGCCCAGATCGAGCGTCGCCTCGGCGGCTCCGAACTTCATGCTCAACGCCAACGGCGTAGACCCGGTCAGATAAACATCGAGCCGGCCCGCTTCGAGGTCGTAGTCGTCTAGGTCCTCCCGATCGACATCGGCGTGCCCCTTGATATCGATCACCAGGCTGCCCCGGTGCCCGGACTCGAAGTAGTTGGTCGTGAGCTCGAAAGCGTCCTCGTCATACCTGGAGTCGATTCGATAAAGAGCCTTGTCCGAGCCCTTTTTCAGGCTGAATCGCCCCACGGCGTAGTTGATCTTCGCTTCGAGGAACTCCTGACCGCGACGCTGGCGCGACTTCGCTACCGTCTTCCAGGATTGGGCCGTCGCCGGCTCAGCGGCCGATCCGATTCCCAGCAGCAGAACGATGGCAGGCGCCAGTATGGCCTTGCAGCTCATCGCTGCCCTCCCGGCTCGCGCCAGGAGGCGGCCCGCGGCTTGTAGGGCTGCTTCGACCGGGCCGGTCTGTCGAGTGGTAACTCCGGCAGTCCCTGGGGACGCGCGAAACGCCGCTGTGTGCCGGCGCGCGATAGCAGTGCCGCGCCGAGGCCCGACGTCGCCGCCACCCAGGTCAAGATCCACGCCGACGCGATGAGCAAGTCGTGCGCCCAACCTAGCAGTGGGTACGCCATCTCCGTAATGGCGGCTCCAACGAAAAGAGCGAGGAGGACGCCGAGGCCGTTCAATACATAGTAGTACGAGTTCGACCGCCTCATCCGGGCCGTCGAGGAGAAGCGACGGCGAGTCAGGTTCTCGCCGGCCGCGTGGGCGACCCCGATATAACCGAGCAGGCCGAGAAGCACGAAGCCGAGCGCGTAGAATGGGACTGCGATGGCCGTCACGATCAGTATCGTCAATACCAGACCCACCGGCAGGAAGAGGACTTCACCGGCAAGCCCAGCCAGGAACGATCGCCCGAAGCTGTACGATACGGTGTCGCTGACGGCCTCCAGGTTGTTGCGGAAGAAGTAGACGACAAGCGCCCCTAGGAATCCGAAGAAAAGGTACATAGCGATGGTCTTCGCCAGCGATCCTAGACCGCCCCAGATTCTGTTGGCCACCGACGGCGCCGCGCCGCGAACGCGAACGCGAGGGGCAGCCGGGGCCCGCACTACGGGAGCGAGGCCCTCAGCGGAGCGGAGCTCACCCAAGATCGAGCCCTGGTTGTGGATACTGGCGTCTATACCGATCACATCGCCTTCGACGATGCCGGTTTCTGCGATGAGGAGCGTCCCGTCCGCGATGAGCACGTTCGATCCGATCGTTCCGGCAACGACGGCATCCGTCTCGACCAAGATCAGCATCCCGTCGAGCCGAGAGCCTTGAGGCAAAAGGTACTCATCGGCTTCCAGCACGATACGCACCGGTGCCTTAAGATCGCCGTTCAACAGGCGTTCGAGTCCCGGCGAAAGGCCGATTCGGCCGAGCGATTGGGCTAGGCCTTCGAGCTCCGAGAGCTGAATCACCAGCCCGCCTTCCACGACCTCGTCGCCGATCTGGATCGACGCCGCGGTCAATGCGGCGGCGGCGGATGCGGCGGCGGCCTCTACGGCGGCCGAGGCGATCTCCTCGGCGGATTCTCCGTAGTCCTCGGCCGAAGAGATGGCCAAGTTGGACGCCGGTACGGCCAGGTAGGGCGCCAACGCCTCCCTGATGGCCTCTGTTGCGGTGTCCCCGGCTTCTAGCTTCGCTCCGGCCAGACTCGCTAGCGGACCGTTGGACTCACCGGCCGAGACATCGCGCAGAAACTCACGCCAACTGATCTCGAGGGCTCCACCCGGCTGATACTCACCGACCTGCTTACCGTTCACGTAGACCAGCCCGTTAGCAAGCCGGATCCGCAGAGTTCTGCCAGTGTCGAGCTCCAGATCTAGCGCCGCCTCGTCCCCGCTCAACACCACGGCTGTCTGAAGGATCTCAGCCGGCGCCTCCGCCGTTTGAGCGGCTAGACCGTTAGGTGAGAACACGGCAGCCAGAAGCAGAGCGGCAAGTCCGATGTGCTTAAGCATGTGCGTCTATCCTCGGAGGTTCGTACTTGGTCACGCGATACAGCGTCCAGATGGCCAGGCCTGACAGTGTGCTCACAAGGGTTGCCACCCCCGCCACGCCAAGCCCGGGCACGTTGGCGAACGCCTCGGGCCATCCATCGAGGAGGCCGCTGAGCTGCAGGATCGCGCCTAACTTGATCGCTCCCGCCCACAGCGCGTCCTCCGCATCGTTGAGCAATCGGGCCAGTAGCATGGGCAGCGGGACATCCATCGTCTTCTGCAGCCAGGCGGCGGCACCCACGATGCCCAGCGTCCAGAGACCCAGGACACCTGCGGCAATTCGCGGGGCCCTTCGTGCCACCTTCACCACCCAGGCCGGAGCACCGACCACCTGCTCGGTCGGGATGCGGACTTCCTTCATCACCCGGTCGTGAAAAGACTCGGAGGGCTCAGCACCCCGTAGCGACGCGAGGGCAAGAAAGAGCCCGCGCCACTCAGTCGCTTTGACCCGGCAGTCCGGGCACGCCTGAACGTGGTTTTCTAGCTCTGGAAGGTCGTGGGCTTCAGCCTCACCGGCCGCCCAACTCTCCAGAGCCAACTCGGAGAGATGTCCGTTAGTCCAGTTTGTCATGTCTACCTGCCCGCTGTATGCCCTTACGAGGCCAGCCGTTTACAGGTTTCAAGGCCCCAGACCGGTTCCGGTAGCCGATTCCTGGCGGCCTCAAGGCTCCTCCCGCAGGTGCCCAAGCGCCTGGCGCAACTCGGCCCTGGCCCGGTGGAGGAACGTCTTCACCGTCCCGATCGGCACGTCCATGATCTCCGCGATCTCTTCGTACGGCCGGTTCTCCACGTGGCGCAGGATGACCGCAGTCCGGTAGTCGGGCCGCAGCTGGGAGATCGCTTGTTCGATTTCACCGCCAAGCTCCAGAGCCAGCATCTCCTGCTCCGGCGATTCATCCTGCGCCTCGAGCACGATGCGCGTTTCCTCTTCCCGCTCGGCGGTGGCGGCGTGGGGCGAACCGTGGATCGAAACTGTGGACAGACGGGCCCGCCGCAGGTGATCGATGGCGTGGTTGTTCGCGATCTTGAACAACCAAGAAGAAAACCTGTAGCTGGGGTTGTAACTGTCGAGGTTGTTGAAGGCTTTGACGAAGGACTCTTGAGCCAGATCTTCTGCCTGCTCCCGATCCCCGATCATCCGGTAGATGAGAGAGAAAACCGGCCGTCGAAAACGCTCCAAAAGCTCGCCGAAGGCCGATTCATCGCCTTTGAGAGCTTGGGCGACGAGCTCTTTGTCGTCGATCGGGTCGGCTTGTCCCCGCTGCGAGGAATTCGCGACGGGCTTCGCCTTGCGGCTGGGAACGCGCTCCCGCTTCACCGCCTTGCCGGGGACTTCCCGCCCTCATAAGTTCGCCGCCGAGCATGGCCATGTCCCAGAAGCAGCCTCCCTCGTCCCACGAGTCGGGCTCGGCGCGCGAGCGTGGACGAGCGGTCCGAGAGATGTTCTCGGCCATCGCACCACGGTACGATCTTCTCAACCATCTCCTCAGCCTTAATATCGACCGCTCCTGGCGCCGTCGTGCCGTTGATCGGCTGGCCTGGGAATCGGAACCCGGCGGCATTTACCTCGACGCCTGTGCCGGGACTTACGACCTGGCTCTCGAGCTCGTCCGACGTCCGGATTTCGCCGGGCGCATCGTCGCCGTCGACTTCTCGCAGCCGATGCTTCGTCACGGAATCGCGAAGATCGATGGGCACCCCGTTTTTCCGCTCTGCGCTGATGCTCTGCGCATCCCGCTCGGCTCCGACGTCTTTGATGGCGCCATGGTCGCCTTCGGCGTGCGGAACCTGGTGGATGTCGATGCAGGCCTGCGTGAGCTGAAGCGAGCGCTCAAGCCCGGTGCCAGGCTGGTGATACTCGACTTCGCGATGCCGAAGAACCACCTGCTCGGCCGGCTTTACCGGCTCTACTTCACTCGGCTGTTGCCGTCTATCGGTCGCCTGGTCTCGAAACATAGCTTCGCTTACAAGTACCTACCAGAGTCGGTGTTGAGCTTTTCTGCTCCGTCAGAGCTTGGTGCGCGCCTGACGGCCGCCGGCTACCTCGATGTCGAGTGGGAACTGCTAACGGCTGGTGTCGCGTGTGTGTGGTGGGGGAGCGCCTTCGAATAGAACCTTGGGCTTGACTGGCGAGACTTACAACGCCAAGTTGTTGTCGGCGCAGTTCTTACCCTCTCCCTTCCCTGTATCCCTCGCCGTCCCCGTATTCAAGCGATTCTTGGAGGCACAAGTGGCCGAGTCCAAGTGGAAGGCCTTCGGTCTTCGCCGTCTTCTTTTCGCCTTTGTCGGCGGCGTCCTGGTTATCGTCATCCTCGTCATCGCGGGTCTCGCCTGGGGCACGGCCGAGCAGCTCGTGGGGCCGACGGTCGAGCGCCAACTAACGGAGCGTAGCGGCTCAGCCGTATCCGTGATCGAAGCCGCGGTCGAAAGCGCGCTGACCGAGGCCGAGCTCATCGCGCATTCCCCGGCGGTCATCGATGCCGCGATCGCCGCTTCAGCGACGGCCAGTCGCCGCGGCCTCGACCGCATGTCGTTGGGCGACCTCGAAGAGCGCTTCGCAGAGACGCGTTCTCTCCAAGTAAGTTCCCGGGCTGACCAGTATCTCCGAGACGTCGTCGAGGAATCACAGTTCTCTGAGGTCTTCGTCAGCGACTCGGGCGGCCTGGTCGCCGCGGGCAGCGGCATCACATCGGACTTCGTCCAGCGGGATGAGGAGTGGTGGATAGAAGCGTTTGCCGACCGCGAGTACCTGTCGGGAGTCGCCGTGGACGAGTCCGCAGGCGTGATCGCGCTGCCGATCGCGGTGCCCATCCGCGGCCGCGACGGCTCGACGGTCGGCGTTCTCAAGGCTGTGCTTCCTCTCGAGCACCTGCAGGCGGGAATGGCGGGCCTCGCTCAGGGTTGGGGCTATGTGCAGCTCGTGGACGAAAGAGGTCTGCTGATCGGCGATCCGCATTCCGAGCATCTCCTCGATCGGCATCCCGATCTGGCGGCGCTTGTGGAAGGTCGACTGGTGGCATCGACTGACATGGAGGGCGAGCCGATCGTTGGCATCGTGACTCCCGCCCTGGATGGCCGCTGGAGGGTCGTGTACTGGGTCCCGAAGACGCAGGCCTACGCTCTGCTCGGGGCCGCGCGACAAGCCGTCGGGTTCTTCGTCTTGATCGCGCTTCTCGCTGCCGTGATCGGGATCGTCATCGCGGGCAGCTGGATCACTCGCGAGATCGGGACGCCGGTCAAGATGGTGGCTGATGCGGCGGACCGAGTCGGTGCGGGTGACCTGCGGGTGAGGGTAGAGGACGTGGGGAAAGGCGAGATCGTCAGGTTGTGTGTCGCGGTGCAACAGATGATCGACCGTCTGAAGGAATTGGTCGGGTCGATCCGTGAGGCGAGCTTCCACACCCAATCGCGGAGCCAAGAAATCGCAGGCGCGGTTGAACAGCTGTCTTCAGGAGCTCAGGAGATGACCGCCACGCTGTCGCGTCTGACCGGAGATGCCTCTGCCCATTCCGATACGATCCAGGCTGTCAATGTGAGGATGGAAGCGCTCGGCGCATCAGCGCGCGATCTCGCCAACGGGGCGGAGACAGCCACCGAGCGGAGCCGGGAACTGCGCGCTATGGCCGAGAGCAGCCGGGAGCGGCTTCGGGAAGGGCATGCCCAGGTCGATCAGATGTCCGAAAGGTCGGAGTTGGCCACGTCTCGGCTGCTCGCCTTCATGGACGCGTCCAAGGAGTTCGGTGAGTTTGTGGATCTGATCCAGCAGTTCGCTCGACGCACGAACCTGCTGGCGCTCAATGCGGCGATCGAGGCGGCACGCGCCGGCGGTGAGGCTCGCGGGTTCGCCGTACTGGCGGACGAGATACGCAAGCTGGCAAACCAAGCCGGAGCGGCGGCGGATCGAGCTCAGGACAAGACGGATGCGGTCCTGGGTCAGCTGGAAGCGGCGCGCTTGGCGATCGAGGACACGCGGGAAGCCAATCAAGCCATTGGCTCAGTGGTCGAGGCTATGGACGAGACCTTCGACGAGGTCACGCGCGCGATGGGCGAGGCGGAAGGGTGGGCCGACCGAGTCGCGACGGTCAGCGCCGACGTGGACAGCGGCGTTCGCGGCATCGCTGAGCAACTCCGCGCCGTGGCGCTCGGATTCACCGACTTCGCCGCGGCGATGGAGCAGCTCGCGGCGGGCATGGAGGAGCAGAACGCATCCACCGAAGAGATCGCTGGGGCGGTCAACGCGCTGAATACCTCGGCGTGGGAGTTGGCCGGACTCGCCGATGTCTTCGTCGTAGAGCACTTCGCGGGACGAGATGTCGAGCAAGACACCGACCAAGAAGACCAAGAAGACTCAAAAGAAGCCCAGCGGCTCGCAGAGCACGAGGCGATCCCCGCGGCGGCGCTCAGCTAAGAAACAGCCGAGCGACACCGATCGAGCCTGGCACGAGCAGGCAGAGCGCCAACAGCAGCGAGCCCGACGGGAGTTGTTCTCCCGAGCTCTCGCCTGGGCGACCGTGTTAGCGTTCGTGGCTGCGGTGCTTACGGGCTTCCTGAGACTCTGGATATGGATTCTGGCGCTAGAGCCGATTGCCATTGGGGTGGTGATCGGTGAGGCCGCCGCGGTTCCATCCTTCATTCGCCATAAGCGTCCGCCCGCCTGGAGCTACGTCTACGTATTGGCTCTTGGCTGCGCGGCCTACGGCCTCGTTCACCTGTCGTTCTGGTTCGCCACCGAGGGCTTCCCACCCGTTCGCTCGTTCGCCGAATTCCTTGCGGCAGCGCCTTCGGCGACCGCCACACCTTTCTTTCAAAGCGTCGATCTCGCGCGGCAGATCTCTCTGGCCACAGGTGGCGCGACCGCGCTCAAGTACTGGCTCTGGGTCCTGGAGGGCCTGTTGATGGGCGGAGCCGCGTTACTCGCCTTCCGAGGCGGCTCCATTCGCCGACTAAAAACCTGATGGGTGAGGAAGCGTTGGAGCGGCGAGCGAGCGCCCGGCGAATCGGCCTCATGTCCGACACCCACGGTCTGCTGCGCAACGAGATCTATGCGGTCTTCGAGGGCGTCGATGAGATCTTTCACGCGGGCGATGTCGGCGACCCAGCGATTCTCACCGAGCTCGAGGTTCTCGCACCCGTGCAGGCGGTTTATGGCAATGTCGATGGCTGGGACCTGCGTCAGGCCGTTCCGGAGTCGATCGAATTGGAGCGGGTGGGACACAAGATCGCGATCATCCACGGGGATCAGTGGGGTTCACCACGCGAGAGTGATCTACTCGAGCGCTTCCCGGGCTTCTCGGTGATTGTGTATGGGCACACTCACCAGCCACTTATTGAGATCGTCGGTGGAACGTTGGTGGTGAACCCAGGAAGCGCGGGCCATCAGCGGTTTGGCAAGCCTGTCACGGCCGCGCTGTTGACGCTCGAAGTTGGCAAGCCGCCGCAGGCTCGACTTTACGATCTGTTGCGGTAGCTACTCGACGGTGATGAGCTGGAACGTCCGGTCGACGGTTGCTCGCTTCTCGCTGCTCAGATCTTCGACCTCGATGGTGAGGCGATACTCGCCGGGTTCGTTGCCGGCGAGCTCAATACTGATGTATTCCGGTACTCGCTCGCCGTTGAATCGCACGACCCGCTCGTAGGTCAGTTCGATGTCGTCGTCGTCGCCGAATCCGAAGGCGCCAGCCACTTTGGCCAATACGCCTTTGCCCTCGGCATCGGTAACGGAGAGCTCGATCTTGTAGTTCGCGAAACCCTCCGGGTCCGTTACCAGCCCATAGACTTCCCAATAGGCGCCTACGGGGAGATCGCGATCGAACACCCGCCGACGGTTCACTTCGATGGCGAAGGCGCGCCGGTCCGCCGGACTGTCCAGCGTTTTCGGTACGACGGTATCGGCCAGCACTAGGTCGCTTACAGCGAGCGTACCATCACGAAACGGGTCTGCAACGATCTCGCCTTTGTTGACGGCGGCAAGTTTCCCGGGCGGCCGCGCTTCCAGGCTGTATGAGTAGGTCCCTGCCGGCAGTGGCAGCGAATAAGTAATCGCTCGCGGCGCCGGCGCGAGTGGCGCGCGCAGCACGCGTCGGAAGATCTCTGTGTACCTCGTTCCTGCGAACAGGAAGAGCCCGAGTTCGATGGTGTCCCTTTGTTCCAAGAGCTCTTCCGCAGGCGCCTCGGCATAAATATCGACCTCGACGATCGAGTCCGCGGCTCCCCGAAAGCGCGCGATCTGAGCGGGGTAGTCGATGATCTCGAAGGTCGTGCTGTAAACCGCCGGCTCGATGCTCTTGGCGCCCTCTTCGAGCGACTTGGAGGCGGAAGCCATCACGTGACTGGCGTGGCGATAACGGAGCTGCTTCTCGAAGATGAAGTTGGGCAGGGCCCATCCATAGTTCCAGAATATCCAGCGGCCACCGCCGCGCGCGAGTGAGCCGCCCGGCTCTTTCGAGGGGTCGCGCTGCACCTGCCAGATGCGCTCGGGCTCACCGTAACGAACGTAGACCTGACCGCGCTCGCTGTCCGAGCCCCAGCGGCCCTCCGACGGGTCTTCGAACCAGAGGTCTGCAAAGCTCATCCGGGCGAGATGTGACACCCTGACCTCGTTGCCAGGCGACAGATAGAGCGGGTCCGACTTTCGCCAAATCACGTCTTCGACCGCCCGCCGGGTTTCGCTGTCGGCCTCTTCGTACCTCTCTGCTAGCTCGTCGCGTAGCACGTAGTGGATGTCGAGATAGTGCTCGGCGATGTCACGTCCCGCCAGCGATATGCCCCGATCGAACTGCGCCTCTGCAAGAGAGTCTCTACCCATCCGCTGCTGAATCAACCCGAGGGTGAGATAGCCCCACGGGTTGTTCGGTGATTCCTCTTGGAAGCGCTGAGTCAGCTGCTCGGCCGCGCTGTACTCACCCTGGTCGATGAGATGAACGGCCAGTCGGCGGAACGCGCCAGCGTGCTTAGGATCAGCCTCGAGGGCACGTCGGAACGCATCCGCCATCTGCTCGAGATCGTCGGCGCCGTCCTCCTCGATGCTGGTGGCGCTCATGAAGTACTCGTTGAAAGCCTTGGGGCGCGTGAAGTTCAGGCAGAAGCTGCCGAGGCTGCCGCACTCCGGCGTGAACACCGGGAGCTGAGGCACGAGAACCAGGTTCCGTGTGTCGAGGTAGACGTCCTCATGGTGCAGGCCCAACTCGTACCAGAGGTACGCTCGCTCCGCCGGCGCGATCTCTTCCGGTGGCGTGTCCTCGAGCGCCTTTCTTGCCCTGTTGAGGACGCGCCGCGCGTCGAAGTACATCTGCTGCTTCCGCATCAGACTGCCGAGAGCCATG
>JBDHAI010000039.1:0-13869 GCA_039588155.1 Gemmatimonadota bacterium
ATCATGTGGAGAGCGACTTTCTGTCGAGAGCCGAGAGCGAGTCGGAAGCGCGTGCCGCTGTGGAGGCACTCACGTTGCACGAGGTAAAGGGGATTTTGGACGAGTTGGTGTCGGGATGACGGTGAGCCCTGAGATATCGCGCGGGCGGGTTCTGCGGAGCGTCGGCGGTGTCTACGACGTCGAGATCGGCGGCGCGACGTTGGAGTGCTCTCTACGGGGCCGTCTCAAGAGAGAGAAGGGAATCGGACGCGTAGCGGTCGGAGATGAGGTAGAGGTCGAGTTACTGGAGGACGGTGGGGGAGTGATATGCGGGGTACTACCTCGAAGTGCTCGACTCTCGCGTCGTTCGGCCTACGGTCAGCGCGAGCAGATCATAGCAGCCAATGTGGACCAGCTGGCCGCCGTGTTTTCTGTGGCTCGTCCCGAGCCGGTTTTTTCTCTTCTCGACCGCTTCTTGATATTGGCGGAGTCGAGCGAGATTGCGGCGTTCATTGTGGTCAACAAGATCGATGTGACGAGTCATGAAGAAGCGGGTCTGCAATTCGGTATCTACGAAGAGATCGGGTATGAGGTCATCTACACGAGTGCCAAGCTCGGGATGAACCTGGAGCGCCTTCGCGGTCGGATCGCCGGTCAGCTCACCCTATTCGTCGGCCCATCGGGTGCTGGCAAATCGAGCCTAATGAATGCGATACAGCCGGGCCTCGGGTTACGCGTTGGCGAGATCAGCAGCTCGATCGAGCGAGGTCGGCACACGACCGTGGCGGCGGCCCTGCTGAAGCTCGACGTCGGCGGCTACGTCGTCGACACGCCGGGGCTCGGCAAGCTGCAGTTTTGGGAGGTGGGAACGCACGACCTGGCCTGGTGCTTTCCCGAGTATCGAGAACATCTGGGCAGCTGCAGGTTTCCGGATTGCACCCACGACCATGAACCCGGCTGTGCGATCGTCGAAGCGGTGGAAAGCGAAGACCTGTCGAGGCGGCGCTACGACAGCTACGTCAAAGTGCTCAGGGAGCAGAGCGGGGGTCCAGCCTAGCCCGTGCCATCGCTTCCGATCCGAGCGAGGCAGGTCAATCGAGAAGGGACTTCATGAAGCCGGAGGCGTTGATCGAGGGTATCGGTTCGCTGCTGAGCTCGCGCAGCGTTCGGCGGGCGGAGCCGGGCACCTACAGCGGCCAAGCGGCGGTGAGTTTGCTCTTGCGGCCCAGCGCGAAGGGTGTCGAGTTCTTGGCGATAAAGAGAGCCGAGCAGGAGAGAGACCCGTGGTCGGGCCATATGGCTCTACCGGGCGGCAGGCGGGACGCGACGGACGAGAGCTTGTGGATGACGGCGGTGCGGGAGACGCGAGAGGAAGTGCACGTAGACCTGCAGCAGGTAGGTCAGCTGTTGGGCCGACTCGATGACTCGTAGCGCGGACGAGCTCGGAAGTCGAGCACGCGGTTTGGGTGCCGCTGGAAGCGGTCGTCGACGAGAAGCACCGGGGGAGCTTGAGACTGGAGATCCTACCCGACCGTGAGTATCCGACCATCGAGTACGAAGGGCATGTCATCTGGGGGCTGACGTACAGCATTCTCGGTCAGTTCGAGGCGATTCTGAGAGAGATCGGGTACGTGGAGGGAGCCGGTTGAGGTCCGCGCTGGTCGTCGGCTGCGGCTACAGCGGAATGCGGCTCGCGGGGCGCCTGCTGGAGCTGGGCTATGGGGTCGTGGGCACGACGCGAGACGAGTCGCGGGCGGCCGAGCTTCGAGGGGCGGGAATCGAGACATTCGTGGGCGACCTAGCCGATCGGGAATCTCTGCGGCGCGTCGTCAGGCAGGATCTGGAGTTGGTGGTTTATCTCGTACCGCCGCAGCGGGAGGCGATCGATCCGCTGGAGGGCGTTCTGGCCGCGGTCGGCGGGGCCCGGCTGCAGGCGTTCCTGTATGCGAGTAGCACCGCTGTATATGGCGATCGTGGTGGCGACTGGGTGGACGAGATGACGAGTGTGAATCCGAGCGGGGCCGCGGCGTTGCGGCATCGGGCAGAGGTTCGGGTCGTTGGGTCGGTCGGGAGCGAGAACATACCGGCGCGCGTCTGTCGTATTACCGGCATCTATGGTCCGGGGCGCACACTGAGGCGCGCCTTGGAGAGCGGTGACTACGTGCTGATCCGAGAGTACGACACGTGGGTCAACCGTATCCACGTGGACGACCTGACGAGCGGGCTCATCGCTGCGTGGCAGCGAGGTGTGAATGGAGAGGTGTACAACTTTGTCGACGATGAGCCACATCGCGCGTCGGAATTCGCTTTCATGGCTGCGGACCTGCACGGGTTGTCCAGGCCGGATTGGGTGGGGATCGACGAGGCGACCGAGCGTTTGGGCGAACAGCGTCTGCGGCGGAAGCTGGACGACAAGCGTGTGAGGAATCGGCGGCTAAGAGAGGATCTGGGCGTACATCTGAGGTATCCGACGTTCCGAGAAGGTCTGCCGGCGGCAGTCGCGGAAGAGCGCGAGGGTGAGTGATCAGTTCACCCAGTCGGCGATGAAGATATTGGTGTCGCCGGGATTCGCATTGAAGCGGTTTGACCCCCAGACGATCTTGGTGCCGTCCGAGTTGAACATTGGGAACCCGTCAAACTCCTCGTGGTAGGTAATCCGCTCCAGCCCCGCTCCATCGACGTTGACGGCGTAGAGGTCGAAGTTGCGACTGCCGGGCTCGTGCATATTGGAGACGAAGAGGACGCGATCGCCGCTGGGGAAGAAGTAGGGTGCGAAATTCGCGGCGCCGTTGTCGGTCAGTTGCCGCTTGTTCGATCCGTCGGCGTCCATCACGAAGATCTCGAGTTGGCTGGGCCGAATCAGGTCTTGCTCCAGCAAGCCTAGGTAGTCCGCTCTTTCCTCCTCGCTCCCGGGATGGTACGCGCGGTAGACGATCTTGGTACCGTCATAGGAATAGAAGGGACCGCCATCATAGCCCAACCGGTCCGTCAGCTTCTTGACGTTGGAGCCGTCGGCGTCCATGGAATAGATGTCGAGGTCGCCGTCACGCAGCGACGTGAATACGATCTTCTTGCCGTCGCGTGAGATGGTTGCCTCGGCGTCGTACCGCCAGGTCTCGGTGAGCTGTCGAACGTTCGTGTCATCTCGGTCGGCGACGAAGATGTCATAGCCTGGATACAGCGCCCAAACGTAGCCCTTCGAGTAATCGGGTGGCGGCGGACAGTTGCGGTCGGCCAGGTGTGTCGAGGAGTAGAGGATCTTGTCGCCGCTGGGAAAGAAATATGCACACGTCGTTCGGCCGTCGCCCGTACTCACAAGCGTCATGTCGCCGCCTGTGACGGGCAGCACGAATATTTGGTCGCAGCCGTACTCGCCGTGTGTAGATTGCAGGATCAAGAAGCGGTCATCTGCTGAGAAATAGGCCTCGGCGTTCTCGCCGCCGAACGTCAGCTGACGTGCGTTTTGTAGGTGAACCTCTCGAGAGTCCAGCAGGTCCGGCAGAGCGTCTTGGGCAGTCTCGGAGTCCGGCCCGGGACTGCAAGCCAAGCAGAGGCTGGAAGCGACGACGACTGCAACTTGGCTGCCCGCGTTCAGGATAGTACCTCCTTGATCGCATCTTCGATGAGTGGGACGATTACGTCCCAATTCGCTGCCTCGGCCTTCGTCACCGTCACGAAGTCGTCAACGATAAGCAGAGATTCGACCCCTTCGATCTCGAACAGCCTACTGCCGAGAGGGCTGTCCTTTGCGGACGCGGCGTCGAAATAAGATTCGCCGGGTCCGCCCTCGACCAAAGTGCGGTCGACGGTAAACTTTGCGGCGTTGGGGTTCGGTGTGCCTTGAACCGTGATGTTCGGGTCCGTCATGAATTCTCCTTGTCACGCCTCCCGGCGACGGAGCTGGAAGGCAGCAAAATAGTCGGTCAACGGCCCGACAGACAGTCCTCGAGCGTCTGGATTGCGAACTCGAGTTGGTCCCCTGTGATCGTGAGCGGTGGGCTGAGGGTGATGTCGTCCAGGACAATCACACCGCGCCGTAAGGCCTCGTGGGAGAGCCGCCGGGCCAATTCCCACGCAGGCTGCTTAGAGGTGGGGTCGTGAACGAGGTCGACCGCAGCCAGCAGGCCGCGGCCTCTCACCTCACCGACCGACGGATAGCGCTCTTTCCAGTCTCCGATGCGTTGGAGCAGGTGGGCGCCCAGCCGCGCCGAGCGGCCGACCAGGTCTTGATTCTCGATCTCGTCGATCTGGGCAATAGCGGCGGCGCACGCCAGGGGATGCCCCAGGAAGGTGCTCGTGTGTATGGCGGCGCCGTCGCTGGCTGGCCAGGCCGTCATGACATTCTCGCGGCCGATGCAGGCGGAGAAGGGAAGCGCCCCGCTGAGTGCCTTGCCCACGCACATGAGGTCAGGCACGACAGCTTCGTGCTCGCACGCGAACCAGCAGCCGGTGCGGCCGAAACCGGTGTAGATCTCGTCGAAGATGAGCACGAGGCCGCGCCGGTCGCACAACTCACGCAACCCGGTCAGGAAGCCGGTGGGTGGGATGACGACGCCGGAGCGCCCCTGAATCGGCTCGACGATCACGGCGCCGATATTGTCGCAACCGCGGTCAAGTTCCTGGGCCGCGAGTTCGACGGCGGCGCGGCCGAGTTCGCTCTGTCCTTCGAGCTCGGGTGGTGGCCTGAAGGGATCGGGGAACGGGACGCGGGCGATCGGCACGCCGAGCTGGTCTTCGAAAGGCTCGCGGAACAGCCTGCCGTCGGTGACGGCGAGGGCGCCGTAGGTCAGTCCGTGGTAGGCGCCTTTGAAGCAAAGCACTCCGGGCCGGCCGCTGGCCAAGCGGGCGGTCTTGAGTGCCGCCTCAACGGCTTCGGCGCCTGAGCTGGCGAGTATGGCCTGATCCAGTCCCGGCGGTGTGACCTGAGCCAGTCGCTCGAGCAGAAGGACCTTCAAATCGGGTGGATGCACATCGCCGAGTCCGTGGACGAGCGTGTTCGTCTGATCGTGAATCGCCCGGCTCACGCGTGGGTTCCTGTGCCCGCTGGTGGCAACGCCGAACCCAGCCGTCAGATCGACGTATATGTTCCCGTCGACATCGAGGACATTCGCGCCGAGCGCTTCACGCCAGAAGATGGGAAACTCGTCGGAGATGAACGTGACGTTCGGGGACTCGTGGCGCCTGAGCCTCGTAGCCAGAGCTCGGGAGTTCGGCCCTGGCGGTGAAACCGCGATGTGAGGCAGCAAGTCGCCTGAGGGGAGGCCCGTCATAGTCGGAGTTTCTACGGGTTGATACTAGACCTTGCTGTGAGGCGTCGACGCTGTCTCTGTTCCATCATCCATCGGCTCGATGTCAAAGTCGCCGAAGATATCGGGCGCCTCTTGCTGCAGGACCCTCAGCACGGCGACGGCGAGCGTTCTGATTTCCGCGTCGGCGGGCGGAGCGGCACGCAACTCAACGAAGTGGCGCCAGGCTCGAGCGTTTGCTGTGACGACGATCTTCGTTTCGGCGGAGTTGGGTAGTACCGCGCGGGCTGCCTGGCGGGCGCGCTTTCGTCGCAAAGTGGCTTTAGGCTCGTCGGCGACCTGCTCAGCCACCTGGTCGAGTAGCTTCTTGTAGGAATCGAGCGAGTTCTCGCAGGCTTCCTTCCAGAGATCGAAGGCAGGGGTGTCCTCTTGGATCTCGGGTGGCAGCACGAAACCGATATTGGACTCGTCCACGTAACGCTGAGACAGCTGGGAGTAGCCGAACCCGGCCCGATGACGCACTAGCTCGTGTGTCAGTGCCCGAGAGATGCCCTCGAAGAGGAAGGTAAAGACGATGTGCTCGAGGACGCTTCCGTGTTTGACGTTCAGGAGGTTCGCGAGGTACTCCTGATTGGTCGTGCGCCCCTGAATCGTCTTGTGACCGCCGATAACCCGGACTTCCTTACCGAAGCTGAGATAGCAGAGACGGCCGGCGAATTCGGCGATTTGCTGTGCGTCGTTGCCGCTATCGCTCGTCCAGTCGATGTCGGGGTGACCCAGGTACTGTTGTCGGGCTAAAAGGGTCACCTTAGGCTCGCGAATGATCTCCATAACTCGGCGGTGTTGAGGTTCTTGGGAATGCCGCTATGGTCGCGTGGCTAGCGTCGTTTCAACAGCGCAGTGGCCAATATGCCGACCGCTGCCCCGGCGATGGCCGTGAGCCAAAGCTCGCGGTTTCCCGGAAGCTCGACCCAGCCGCGTGGCCGCGAATCCCCGACATCCTGGCCGGCCTCCGGCGCAGCAATGACGGGCTGGGCCGCGGAGATATCGTCGACGGGGACGTCAGCGGTGGCGCCGCACTCAGGGCAGCGACCGCGGCCGGCCTCGCGATCGGAGCGGCTGCTGAAGGCGAGTGGTGCGCCGCAGGCGTCGCAGTCCAACGCGATGCGAAGTGGCTCGATCAGGGCGTAGAACTTCGAGCGCGAGACACCGAGCTCTTCCGCCAGGTGGCCGGCGGGCCGGCTAGTCTGCCAGTAGAGCTCGTTGGCCTTAGCCGTGAGACGGCCGGAGCTGTTGTCGGGCATAAGCGATTCCGCCTGCCGGTTAGACGCCATCTAGGTGCTGATGTTTGCTGCGGAATGTAAGTTGTGCAGGCAGTCAAGGGCAAACGCGGAGTAGGGATGGCCGGTATACGAACGGGTGGACGGGTAGACGTCTACCCGCTTACGCGCTTACCAGTTGTACAGCGTCCAGCTTCGGCATTCGGCGTTGCTACAGACCAGTCGGACGCGGAACGGGGAGATGCCCTTCTGGGGCGACTGGTGTTCCTCGACGAGCCGTGTCATTTTCGCGCCACAGACGGGGCAGTCCGGTTCTCCGCCGGGGATAGGGTTCTCACGGTCGGCCTGCTCGACCTCGGCTGCTTTCGCGGATTCGAGTAGGGAGCCGAGATGCTTATTGTCGTTGTCCGGGTTTTCCATCTATCCGATTCGAGTGTGTAATGCCAGGCGCAGAATTATTCGAACTCGCCGAAGAGTATCGACCTCAGTTTCCGATCTTTCAGTCGGCCACGTACTTGAATTCGTGCTCCCTCGGTGCTCTGTCCGAACGTTCGCGTCAGGCGCTATTCGAGTTCGCCGACCTTTGGGACGACATGGGCGCCTCGGCCTGGTATGAGCATTGGCTCAACGCCGCTCAGGAGGTCCGAGCTCAATTCGCCGCGATGATCGGAGCCGATCTCTCGGAGTCCGCGCTGGCGCCCAGCGTGTCGGCGGCGTTGTCGACGATCGCCAGCGCCATCGATTTCGGAGATCGCCCGCGAGTGGTGACCACTGAGCTCGATTTCCCCACACTGGTCTATCAGTTCCTCGCCAAGCGTGCGATAGGCGTCGAGCCTGTGGTGCTCCGCTCGCCCGACGGGGTCAGCGTGCCCGTTGAGGCCTTCGCTGAGGCGGTGGACGAACGGACCGCGCTCGTTGCCACCTCGCACGTCTACTACACGACTGGAGCGATCCAAGACATAGCTGCCGTCGCGGAGATCGCACGTGCGAGTGGGGCGCTCAGCCTGATCGACGCCTACCAATCTACGGGGCAACTTCCAGTGAATGCCAGGGA
Organism: Gemmatimonadota bacterium; assembly: GCA_039588155.1. Classification (GTDB taxonomy): domain Bacteria; phylum Gemmatimonadota; class Gemmatimonadetes; order Palauibacterales; family KS3-K002; genus JBDHGH01. The sequence continues at coordinate 7,560 of JBDHAI010000039.1, forward strand.
GCTGGGTGTCGACATCCTGCTCACGGGTGCGCTGAAGTGGCTGCTGGGCGGCCAGGGCCTCGCGTTCATTTACGTGCGGCAGCCGCTGGGCGCGGAGCTGCAACCGACGGCGGTGAGCTGGTTTGGAGTGGAGGATCAGTTCGCCTTTGACGCCTCTGAGCTGAAGTTGCGTTCCGACGCGCGACGCTTCGAGCTGGGGACGCCGGCGGTTCCGACGGTGTACACGGCGCGGGCCGGAATGGAGCTGGTCTTGGAGGTGGGCGTGGAGCGCATCAGACGGAGGGTGGCGTCGTTGACCGAGGATCTGTTGGACCGAGCCCGGGCGGGCGGCCTACGAGTCCGCGGGGCTGCGGATGCGGAGAAGCGGTCGGGCATCGTGATGGTCGAGCATCCCGACCCCGCGGAGGCGGTGGGGAGACTTGTGAAGGCCGGCGTTATATGTGACTACCGGCCGGGGGCGGTGCGTCTGTCGCCGCACTTCTACAACACCACGGACGACAATGCGAAGGCGATCCGAATCATCGTCGCTCCTCAAAATGCTTAGGAGCGGCGCGGCAGATGGTGGGGGCTTGCGCCGGCCTTCAGGTTTATGAGCTTCAGCTTCTCGTCGGATCATCGAGCCGCAAGGCTGTAAAGCCAGCTGGACTGGAGAAGGATGCCGAAGTTCTTCACGATAGAAGAGGCGAACCGGACGTTGCCATTGGTGCGTCGTATCGTCAGTGACATCGTTGCCACGCACCGCCAGCTGCTGGGCCGCATCGATGAGTATCGCGGACTGGATCCCAGCACAGCGGAGGGCGGCAGACGACGCGCCGTCCTGGAGCAGGAGATGCGCGATCTCACCGATAAGGTGAACGCGTTCATCGCGGAGCTCGAAGAGATCGGAGCGCTGTTCAAGGGGTTCGAGGAGGGTCTCGTCGATTTCTACGGAACGCTGGACGGGCGACCGATATTTCTGTGCTGGAAGCTGGACGAGGAGAGCGTCGAGTGGTGGCACGAGATTGAGGGCGGATTCGCGGGTCGCCAGCGCCTGCCCGTGCATCTGCTGAGTCTGGGAGGAAGTGAATGATCAAGACCGAGCAGACGGAGCAGGGCGCGACCGTACGATTCAGCGGCCGCATTCTGTTCCTAACCGAGGATCCCGAACTGATTCGGCAGCAATTGGCCGGGGAGGACCTGGACTGGAACCCATCGATCAAGCTACGCGACGACATCTCGACGGACGAGATCACGCCGGTCTGGGTCTGTTACCACTACGACGAGAAACTCGGCGATTTCCCGTATGTCGGCTTGGAGTGCCGGGGCGAGCGCCCGGTGGGTCCCGACGCGGTCAAGGGTGGCGGTTTCGTGGCTTGCGTGTCCGGGAAGCGACGCGGCAAGGGCTCGAGTCGGGAGGCGTCACCGTTTGCCGAGCTGTGTGCGGGCATTCGGGTTGTCATCGCGGAGAACATCGAACGTATCTACCGAGAGAATTGCCAGAACCTCGGCCTGCTCACGTCCACGGATTTCAGCTTGATCGAGCGGATCCGGAACGGCGCGGCCATTCCGCTCGCGGAGTTCACCGAGGGTGCGGACGCGATCACAAAGGAAATCGTGGAGCGGGGCGGCCTGTTCGCATATAACCGAGCCCGTCAGGCTGGTGAGGTCTCACCGCCTCTGCCGACGACGTCGCGGGATCGTCCCATGACGGTGGCGGAGAAGGTCCTGGCGAGACGTTGGGTCACGGACCTGGCGAGCGGCGCGCTCGGCATCCCGGCGGTGGGACCTGGTGACACGGGATTCGTGAGGACCGACCTGCGGTTCTCCCACGAGTACGTCACGCCGATGGCTGCGGGCCTCTACGAGGAGTACACGCCAGGTGAGGAGATTCGCGACAAGCCGTCGGTGCTGCTGTTCCGAGATCACCTGGGGATGCTGGATCTCGTGATTTCGGAAGAGAAGAAAGCGGCGGGCTTGCTCGACCTGGCCGGCGGACTGGCGAAACGGCAGGTGGAGTTTTCGCGGGAGCAGGGCCTGCGCTTGCATGGAGATCTGCCGGACCGGAAAGGCTCGGAGGGAATTTGCCACACGATCGTTTACGGTCAGTATGCATTGCCTGGGCAGGTGATCGTCGGTAGCGACTCGCACACGCCGCACTCGGGTGCGTTGGGGAGTATCGCCTTCGGGGTGGGTTCCACCGCGATCGCCAGCGCCTGGGTGACGCAGGACGTGCGTCTCGAGGTGCCGGAGATCGTCAAGATCAACATCGTAGGCAGGAAACCGGACAATGTGACGGCGAAAGACATGGTGTTGGATGTGCTACGTCAGCCGTTCGTCAAAGATGGAGGCGCGCTGGCGAAGATTCTCGAGTGGACGGGTCCGGCGGTTGCCGATCTATCGGTGGACGAGCGTGCCACGGTCACGAACATGTCGGCGGAGATCGGCGCCTTTACCGGAATCTGCGAGGCGGATGAGAAGACGGTGGAGTTTCTGATCGAGCGGCGCGGAATGGATCGTTACGATGCGGAGCGCTTCTGTGAGGGACTGAAGAGTGATCCCGACGCTCATTACGCCCACGAGATCGAAATCGATGCCTCGCGATTACGGCCCATCGTCGCGCTGCCCGGCGACCCCGGGAACGGGGTGTTCCTGGACGAGCTGGAGCAGGCGGTGAAGATCGACATCGTCTACATCGGGTCGTGCACCGGCGCGAAGCGCGAGGACATGGACATGTACGCCCAGGTCTTCGCACCGGCGGCGGATGCGGGTCGGCGAATCCCGGACGACGTCACCTGCTACATGCAGATGGGGTCGATCGACGTGGAGGATTACTGTCGGCAGCGAGGTTACCTGGAACTGTTCGAAGCGGTCGGCGCCACGCTCCTGGCCCCGGGTTGCGGAGCCTGCATCAATGCGGGCCCGGGTGTCAGTACCTCAGCGGATCAGAACACGATCTCGTCGATCAACCGCAACTTCCCAGGCCGGAACGGGCCAGGTAAAGTGTACCTGGCCAGCCCCTACACCGTGGCGGCCAGCGCGCTGGCGGGTCGGATTACGGCCTGGGAGCCTGCTGCGTAGCCGGACGACTAGCTGCCGAAGCGGAAGCCGTAGCCGGCCAGGATTTGTAGGGTCCTGTTCTTTACGGTATTCGGGTCACCCGGAAAATCGTTGATATTGGTCAGTCCAAGGTTGTAGAGAACGTCCAGCGTGATGGCGCCGGGCCCGGCTTTGATATCGAGACCGCCCCCAAAGAACACCCCGAAGTCGACGCTCTTGGTGGGCGCTTCGACGCTCTCATCCGAGCAGTCGACCTCGACACTGGTCTCGCCAACCGAGGCGCTCACTTTGCAGCTCAACTCGAAAGCGACGGCGGGACCCGCATATAGGCGAGGCACGACGACCCCGCCCTCGACCGGTATCAGCAGAGTGGCGGGTACGAGAAGTTCGAGGTACGCGAGCTTGAACTTACCCGTCACGCCCACCTCTTCCGCCTTGGCACCTTTCTGCACGTACTGGAGCTCGCCCTGAAGGCGAAACATTCGGTGCAGGTCGGCTCCGAAGAACCCTCCGAAGCTGAAGCCGGTCTTCATGCTGGTACTCGCCTCGATGATCTGCTCGAAGTCGCCGCCGAGATCGGCGAACGTAACCCCGGCTTTCGCGCCGGCGGTCAGATTCTGGGCGGATCCCGAGCTAGCCAATCCCAGCGTGAGCAGGGCGGCGAGTGCGGCTGAGCCTGCGGTTCTCATAGAGGCCTCTCCTGTGAAGAGTGGAGTCTTACTTAGGAGTCAAACGAACGTACACGAATCATATCCCGCACGTGCTGTCCGTTCTTCAGTGTCCGAACCGTTGCGCGGCGGCTGGATCGAGCTGGGCTAAGTTCGCACAGAGGAGCTAGTTTGAAGTGATTCGGTTTCTGGGATCGATCCATTATGTAGCGGGCGTCATCGGACGTCAAGCAAGTGTGTTCTGGCGTTGAGGATCGCAGCAAGTCAGGATGTACACAGCGAGGAGCGCCTGAGGCCACGCAACCTTCCAGGCTATACCCGTGTCCCATGTTCGGAGGCGATTGGAGCGCAGGACCATCGGGACTGGAGATAAGTGCAAGAACGCCAGCTAGTTAGACGGGTCCTGGAGGGAGACGCGGTCGCGGAGCGCCAGATGTACGATGCGCATGTCGAGCGGATCTACCGGCTGGCCTACCGGATGACCGGGGACGAGGAGTTGGCGCAGGAGTTCACGCAGGAGACGTTCATACGGGCGTTCGAGAAGTTGAGGCAGTTCCGGGGTGACGCCGCGCTATCGACGTGGCTGCATTCGATCGCGGTATCGGTGGTCTACAATGGCATGCGGAAGGTGACGAGGCTTCGGAAGCGGCACGTCGATTTGAAGGAGGGCTCGAGCGTGAGCGTCCAGCCGGACGTCGCCGATCCGGACCTGAAAGAGCGACTGGCGTTGGCGATTGATGATCTGCCTTTGGGATACAAGACGGTGTTCGTAATGCACGATATCGAGGGATACAAGCACGAAGAGATCGCGGCCAGCCTGGGTGTGCGACCCGGCACGTCGAAGGCGCAGCTGTCGCGGGCGCGGGCGAAGCTTCGTGAAGCGCTGGCGGATTTTGCCGAGGAGTGGGCGTCGTGATGGACGATCGATTCGATGAAGTGTTGAGAGAGGTAGCGCGGGACTACAACGCGCCGCCGGATACGCCGCGTGAACTGATGTGGGCGCGGATCGAGGCGGTCCGCCAGGAGCGTGAGCAAAGGCGCAGGCAACTTCGAGTCCTCTACTCGCCGTGGACGCGCTGGGGTATCGGAGTCGCGGCGGCGCTGGCGATCGGCATTGGGATCGGCCGGCTAACGACGAGCGGCAGTTCCGAGGGACCGCCGTTGGCGACGTCGCCGGAGACGGCGGCGGAAGGCGCCCCGACCGGTTCGCGGCTCGCGTACCGACTGGCAGCGACACAGCACCTCAGTCGTGCGGAGCTGTTTCTCACCTCCTTCCGCCTGAACCCGGGGGCGGTCGAGACGGATACAGAGTTCTGGATGGGTGCCGGCGAGCTGCTGTCGAGTACGCGTCTGTTGCTGGATTCACCGGCGGCGGAGGACCCGGTGTTCAATGAGCTGCTGGAGGAATTGGAGTTGGTGCTTGTGCAAATCGTGCGGCATTCCTACGAGCGTGGTAATGAGACCGAACTGGAATTGCTGACTGAAGGGATAGAACGTAAAGGCCTGCTGTCGCGTCTGCGGACGGCGATTCCTGCCGGGCCGGCGGTGGGCAGAGTTGGAGGAGTACTCTGATGCGTATGACAATTCGAAGGCTAGGGATAACCGCAGCGACGGGGGCCATGGTGGCTGCCTCATCGCCGAATCTGTCGGCTCAGGAGCTCGGAGTAGGGGTGAGGACGTACCCAGCCGCTCAGGCGGCCTATTCTGCGGCGGCCGAGCACGAGAGCGTCTACCCTCAGGATCCGGCGGATTCGCTCTACCGCGCGGCGCGGGCAGAGCTGAATCGCGACAACTACCGGCGCGCTGCCGACATGTTCCGGGAGGTCTACCGGCGCCACCCGAAGTCCAGCTACGCGGCGCAGTCGCTCTATTACCAGGCGTTCGCGCTCTACCGGAGCGGACGCGATCGGGATCTGCGCGACGCTGACCGGGCACTTCGCGAGCTCGAGAGGGAGTTCGCGGAGTCCGATGTGGCGTTGCGTGAGGTCGAGGTCTTGATGCATCGGATCCAGGGTGAACTGGCGCAGCGCGGCGACCGGGAGGCGGCGGAGGAAGTCGCGGCGGCGGTAGGGATGGGACGCAGTGAGGCACGGGCGGCTCGTTCTGACACCCCTGCGGCCCAAGCCTGTGAGAACGAAGAAGACGAGATCCGCATGGCGGCGCTCAATGCGCTCATGCAGATGGATTCGGAGCGGGCGGTGCCGATTCTCCGGAAGGTGCTCCAGGAACGCGACGAGGGCGACGAGTGTGTGAAACAGATGCGGAGAACCGCTCTATTCCTGCTCGCGCAGCACCTGGATGAGGAGAGTATCGATGTTCTGCTGGATGTGGTGCAGAACGACCCGGATCCGGAGCTGCAAAACGCGGCGGTGTACTGGCTCTCGCAGGTACCGGGTGAGCGTACGGTCGCAGCGCTAAAGGAGATACTGCGGGAGTCCGACGATCCTGAGTTACAGGGAAACGCCCTCTTCGCGCTGGGCCAGATGCAGGGCAGCGGAACGGCTGAGATTCTGCGCGACTTCGCGGTGGACGAGAGCAACGATGCGGAGCTGCGGGGCGTGGCGATCTTCTGGCTCGGCCAGCACGGTGAGGTGGACACTGGTTTC
>JBDHAI010000040.1:0-13016 GCA_039588155.1 Gemmatimonadota bacterium
CGCACTCTCGAGAGGCGGTTACGTGAACATGCGACGCATCCAGCTGCCCTGTTCATGGCGTTCGATATGGGTGCCCCTCGCCCTCGCCTTCGTTGTGGTCGCTGTTTGTTTCGGATGTACCGGCCGGAAGGCACCTCGCCCCGACGCGGTTTTTCTGATTGTCGTGGATACGCTTCGGCCGGACCGGCTTTCATGCTACGGATACGCGACGATAGCGACCCCAAACATCGACCTGCTCGCGGAGAAAGGCGTCCGTTTCGAACGAGCGCAATCTGTCGCTAGCTGGACGATTCCGAGTATGGGCTCGATGTTGACCTCCCTTTATCCCACACAACTGGGATTGGTCGAGCAAGACGCGCCCCCCGGCAAGCGCTTCGAATGGCAGGAGAGGCGGGAGCAAGGCGCCTCTTCAATTCCATTGAGCGAACGAACCCTGGCCGAGGTTCTGAAGAGCGAGGGGTTTCACACGGCCGCTTTCGTCAATCAACCCGGGCTGATATTGGGAGAGGGATTCATGCAGGGCTTTGACGACTGGTACTATCCGGTCACGCCCGACACCGTCCGGCGCCTCGAGGCTGGAGAGCACTTAGCGTTCGACGAGTGGGCGCCGTATCTCGGACAGGCCGCCGTCATAGACATCGGTTTGGTGCGCAGGCTCGACGAATGGCTCGGCCGGCACGGCGATGAAAAGCTGTTCGTCTGGCTGCATCTCCTCACCCCCCACCGCCCCTACAATCCAGCACAGATACGACGGAGAAGTGCGCTTTGTCGATGCGCTGATGGGCAATATACTGAACGCGATCAGAGTACACGTGGGCTGGACACGTTCTTTGGTCGTTTTCACTTCCGATCACGGCGAAGCGTTCGGCGAGCACGGGATGTTCGATCACGGGCATACGCTTCACCGCGAAGTGATCCAGGTGCCGCTCATCCTGACTGCGGAGGCACTGCCGGCCCCGCGGATCGTCGACGATTGCGTGAGAACGATCGACATACTCCCGACCATTCTCGATTTGCTGGGCCGCAGCTCGGCGGCACCGAAGGATATCCAGGGGAGGAGCCTGTTGCCATTCATTGATGGCGGCACCGCCGATCTTCCCGTCTATTCCGAGGCGATGCTTTATGGCAGCACCGAAAGAAGCTTGATCGCAAGCAACTACAAGTTGATGTACGACGAGCAGGAAGACCGCTATGCTCTTTACGACACCCGTACGGACCGCGCGGAGCAAAGAGACGTTCTCGGCCTGGAGCAACCTCGAGCGGCAGAGATGCGAACCTCGTTGTCCAACTTGCACGGGCAACTCGTCAACGACTATCGTCAGCGGCGGCGCGGGATCCAGGCGGATTCCACGGTTTCGGAGGAGGAGGCCCGGCGCCTGCTGAAGGCGTTGAGGTCACTCGGATACGTGAAATGAGTGAGGTAATGGCCGTCTCGTTGACTACAAGGGCGTGGATGTCATGATCAAAGCCACCAACTGGCTCGACTGTGAAGTGCCGTCAGTTGTCCCCGTGTTGCTCCTCAAGAGTACGGTGCTCTTCCCGCTTCAAGTCGCATCGCTCCAGATCAGGATGAAGCAGAATCTCCAGCTGCTGGAGCAGCACGCCAGCGCAGAGGAGATCGTCGGCGCGGGCCTGCTCGTAGATCCCGACGGGTCTTATGCACAAAGGAATCTCAGTCCGGCGGCCGTCGCGTGCAGGGTACTGAGCCGGATCAAAATGGGACACGGCACGACGCAGGTCGTGCTGCAGGGCCTACGCCGCATTCGGCTGACAAAAATCATCGCGTCACGGCCGTATTTCAAGGCGCACGTGGACTGCGTCGAGGAGTCCAAGTCGGGGACTCCGGCGGAGCGCGATCTCATCGTGCAGGTAACTCAGCTCCTCGAGCATCTCGTCGCGATTGACCAGCGTTACTCCGAAGAGATGGTCAAGGTCGTCAAACTCAATGTCGCGAACGGTTCACGATGTGCCGATCTCGTCGCGGACACGGTGCAGTTTAGCTATGCCGACAAGCGTCAGGTGCTCGGGACAGCGGATGTGTCAGAGCGCCTTGCGCTGGTGGCGGAGCTGCTTCGGCGTGAGATCGCTCGTGCTGGGGTCGCACGAGAAGTGCAGGCGAAGACCGAACACTCCATCGATCGTACCCAGCGAGAGGCCTTCCTCCGCGAGCAGCTCGAGGTCATTCGTAGCGAGCTGGACGAGCTGGACCCGCTGGAAACCGAGATCACCAAGTTGGCCGAAAAGGTGGCGGCCGGAAACCTCCCGCCGACTGTGGCGGAAGAAGCGCAGCGTGCGGTGCAGCGGTTGCACAACAGCGCGGTCCGCGCGCGCGAGGGTTCCTCGGTTCGCGCCTATATCGACTGGGTGCTATCGATGCCCTGGGAGGAGACGACCGAGGATCGCATCAGCCTGCGACGCGCCCGCCGTATGCTAGACAACCGCTACTTCGGCCTCGGAAGCGCCAGGGACCGTCTGCTCGAATTCCTTGCCGTGCGTAAGCTCCGGGGCAGCAACCGCTTGCCCTTGCTCGCCATCATGGGGCCGCCCGGCACCGGCAGGACCAGCCTTGCGCGCACCGTTGCGGAGATCCTGGGTCGACGGCTCGTACGCATCCCCATGCACGGAATCCATGACCCGGCGGAGATTCACGGTTATCCACGCATCGTCGCGACAGCGCGGCCGGGGCGCATTCTCGACGGCCTGCGGAAGGTGGGGGTACGCAACCCCGTGATCCTGATCGACGGGATCGATCGACTCGAGTCCGACACGGGACAGACGATGCTCGCCCTGATGGAGGCGCTCGATCCGACGCGCAACAAGCGATTTGTCGATCACTACGTTGGTGTACCGTTCGATCTGTCGCAGGCGTTGTTCATCATCACCGGAAACGTCGCCGAGGAGATTCCCGATTTGCTTTCGGAGTACGCGTTCATCATCGAGCTGTCGGGCTATACCGAGCGCATCAAATTGGCCATCGCCAGCGAGTACATCTGGCCGCAGGTTGTCGAGGATCACGGCCTCGACCGGCGCAAAGTGCGGCTGACAAGGGCCGCCTTGCGAAGGGTCGTTCGCAACTACACGAGGGAGACGGGCGTTCACGACCTGACGGAGCAGCTTCAGGCGATTTGCCGCCGGGTGGCAGTGAAAGTGGCGACCAACAGAAACCGACGCGTGTCGGTTGACACACGCAATCTCGAGAGCTACCTGGGCAAGCCGATCTACCATGCGGAGGATCAGGTCGGGGGGAGGCCGCAGATCGGCACCGCAATGGGCCTGGCGTGGACCGAGGCCGGCGGGGTCCTGCTCCCGGTCGAGGCTCTGCTCATGCCGGGCGCCGGGCACATCACGCTTACCGGGCTGCTGGGCGAGGTTTTGGAGGAATCCGTTCAGGCCGCACTATCGTACGTGCGCTCGCGCGCCGGGGACCTGAACATACCGCCAGACATCTTCACGAAGATGGATCTGCATGTCCACTTCCCGGAGGGTGCCATCCCGAAGGATGGCCCCTCGGCGGGCATCGCCGCGGCGACCACGATCGCGTCCCTGCTATCCGGGCGCCCGGTGCGCGACGACGTCGCCATGGCTGGTGAGATCTCGTTGCGGGGTCAGGTCCTCCCTGTCGGCGGGATACGCGAGAAAACGCTTGCCGCCTACCGCGCCGGCATCAGACATGTTATCCTGCCAAGCGGCAATGAGAGCGACCTGATCGAGGTGCCCCGCGAGGTGCGCAGCAAGATGCGCGTTCACCTGGTCGGTGAGGCCCTCGAGGTCTTCGAGATCGCCCTGGTGAAAAGGAAGAAGGGCCGGAGAGCCCAACGGTGAGCCGCGGCCGCCCCGGCAGCATACACAAAGGAGAAACAACGATGAAGCGACTCTTGATCCTCGGCATCCTGGCGTCGGCCGTCACCCTCACCACCGTCGCCCCCGCGTACGCCGGCTGGGCCATCAAGGACGCCGACGGCACCGAGACACTCATCTCCAAGGGCCGCATGAAGGGGGAGTGGGAAACCGGCATCATGATCCTCAACGCCGACGGCGAGACGATGACCATGGTCGACACGGAGAAGAACGTGTTCGCCACCGGCAACATCGACGAGTTGTGCGCTCAGATAAAGACCATGGTCGACAAGATGATGGCGGACATTCCCGCCGAGCAGCGTGCCATGATGGAGCAGATGATGTCCAAGCAAGAGACGCCGGAGGTGACCATTGTCGAGAAGGGCTCCGGCGGTAAGGTCTCCGGCTTCGACACCAAGCACTACGCGGTCCACGCCAACGGCGAGCCCTACGAAGAGGTGTGGCTTGCCGACGACGCGGCACTCGTCTCCGAGTGCAAGCCGGTGATGCTCATGCTGGCGAAGTTCAGCCAGTGCATGGCGTCGGTGAACCCAATGGCGGGCAGCAGCCCGGAGGCGTCGCCGGAGTACGCGAAACTCTACGACATGGGCATGGTGGTGCAGGCCAACTCGGTCGGCGGCAAGAAGGAAGGCTCGAAGCAGATCGAGTCGGTGGAGAAGCGCGACGTCCCCGAGGACACGTTCGCGGTGCCGAAGGGCTGCAAAGAGGTTTCGTTCACCGAAATGTTCGGGATGCGGCAGTAGTCCCGGACGAGTGCGTCGACCTGTCCTGAAGGACTACTTACACGGAGATTCGTCCAGACCGTACGCCTTGTGGTAGCAGAGGAGCGTACGGTTGGTCGCCGGGTCCCGAAGGTGGAATGAGTTGCCCTGGCACAGGTCCCATTCACTGCAGTCGACGCACGCTCCCGTTCGCATCCAGCGCCGATCCCGGAAGAGCTTGTAGCCCTTCTCCCACACTTCGCAAAAATCGTCGCGGTGGATGTTGCCCTGGCTGAAGCGCCGATTGATGTTCGGGCAGGCCAGAATCGACCCGTCGACCATTATCCCGGCCACGTTGATCCCCGCCCGGCAGAAGAAGGGATGGTTGCGGACCAAGGTATCGCACGCGCCCAGATAACCGGACTCGGAGTACCGGATCGCTATGCTTCCGTTCCCCCGCTGCGAGTGAATCCACGCCATCAGTCGTCGAAACTCATCGCGGCTGAGCAACAGGTCCGGCTCATCCGCCGCCCGGCCGATGGGCGAAATGGTGAACAGCCGCCACGCTTTGACGCCGAGTTTCATGAGCAAGGCCCGCACGTCATCCAGTTGAGCCAGGTTTCGCCGGTGGACACAGGTAACAACGTCCACTTTCTGGATCCAGTTGGCGGCCACCAGCATCCGCAGGGTACCGACCGCCCGTTCGAACGAGCCCTTGCGGGCGCGCAGCCAATCGTGGGTGTCGGCCAGGCCGTCCAGGCTGACCGTCACCGTGCGCATGCCGGCCTTGCGGGCCGAGGCGACGGTGTCGGGCTTCCAGCCCCACCCGTTCGTCACCATACCCCAAGGAAATCCCAGCTCGGTTATTCGCTCCCCTAGCTCGAACAGGCCGGGATAGAGCAAGGGCTCGCCGCCTGCCATGGCAACGGTAATGCGCGCGGGATCATGGCGCTCGCGAATCCCGGCCAGCACCCGGAGGATACTGGCGGCGGGCAGGTCCGGCTGGCCGCTAGCGGCCGTGCAGTCGCTGCCGCAGTGACGGCAGCAGAGGTTGCAGCGATGTGTCAATTCGAGGAACAGGTAGACCAGGTCGTGGACACGGCGTTGGGCCGCCTGGTGCGCCGGCAGCAATCGCCGTCTTACTTGTTCCCGGAACGCATGTCTTGCGTTTCGAGTCATCACCGCGGCGACAAGTACTCGTCGAGTTCCTTGCGGGCGCGCACCGTCGTCGCGCATTGCGGACCGTATTCGACGGGTATGTCTTCCATGACGATCCTGATGCCGTGCTGCTCGTAAGTCCCCAGGTTGAAGCCGCTCCCGGGTGCGGTTTGCTCGAGGTCGAGTGCTACCAGAGTGGGAGGATACGGCCCGCCGTTGTCCGGGCCATCCACATCCGTGGCTACCAACCCGCACGCGACCAGGGTGTCGGCTATGCAGGCGTCGAAGCCGACTCCTTGCAGGGACCAGTTGCCCGTTGCGTCGGAAGTCGTCGAGCCAAACTTGTCCATTTCTACGACGATGTCTTTGACCGGTGCTCCCAGATTGTCCACAACCACGCCGTCCAGTATCACCGTGGCGTGAGGTGCGCCGTACTCCGGCGCGGGGTCGACGGCATCCTCGCCGCACGCGCTCGGCAGGAGCGCCCCTATCAGTAGGCACCAGCAGCGATGTAGGAATTTCATGGCGTGCGGTCCTTTCCAGAGGGTGACCGAGACGGGGGATTCAACCATATATTCGGACATACAACTCCCTATTGTCAAGCTCAATCAGGATTCTCCAACGACTCTCTAGGCTACGTTGCATGATCCGACTCCGCATGGGATCGCCGACGACGTGAGACCGCCGAGATTTCTCGTAAGAGCCCGGCGACTGGCAAAACGATGGGATTAGACCGGGCAGGTGATCCGGTCGAGCGATTCACCGCAGAGAAGGAGCCAGTCATGAAAACGCTCAAAACACTGATCCCCCTCATGGTGCTCGCCGTCAGCGCCCTCATGCTCTCGGCGTGCGACAAGGACTCGCAGCCCATCACCGGACCAACGCCGCCGAAGGCCCTTGCGCCCGCGGCGCCGACCGGCCTGGTCGCGTCGAACGCGTCGTCGTCGTCCACTCTCCTCCAGTGGCAGAACAATGCGGACAACGAGAGCGGCTTCACGGTCGAGCGGAGCCTGTCAGCCACGGGCGGATTCGTTGCGGCGGCGTCGGTTGGCGCGGGCGTCACGAGCACGTCGATGACGAACCTCAGCCCGGCAACCAAGTATTACTTCCGGGTCTGCGCGCACAACTCCGCGGGCAATTCCGGGTATTCCAACACGGCGACCGCGACGACGCTCGACAACCCGACATCCCCGCCGGCGGCTCCCAGCAACTTGCAGGCGACGAACCCCACAACGTCGTCGATTCGCCTCAGCTGGCAGAACAACGCGGACAACGAGGATGGCTTTTCCGTCGAGCAAAGCCTCTCGGCAACGACCAACTTCACGGTCGTGTCCAGCGTTGCCGCGGGAATCACGAACACGGTCATCCCGTCCCTCAGTCCGGGCACCAGGTACTATTTCCGCGTGCGCGCCACCAACTCGGCGGGCAACTCCGGCTACTCGAACACCGCCAATGCGACGACGTTCTCCGACGTCGCGTCGGCGCCCGCACTCACCGGTCCCGCGACCGTGACCAACGGGCAGCACTTCAGACTCGAGTGGACCTACGACTGGGCGCCGTGCACGCACTGCCCCAGCACGGACGGCTACCGGCTCGAGGAGTCCTCGACGTCCGCGGCCAGCGGCTTCTCGACGATTTGGGACTCGTACCTCACCGGGGACCGCCAGTCGCCCAAGGCGCTCGTCATCACCCCGCGAGCTGCCGGCACGTACTGGTACCGGGTGCGCGCCTTCGACGGCGGGTGGTCGGACTACAGCAACGTCGTCCGCGTGGAGGTCCAGGAGATCGTGTCCCGCACGCGGTTCGTGAACAACACGTCGTATATCATCGTGTCGCTCGTGATCAACGGATACGAGCAGTTCCCGACCTCCCCGTTGGGCATCGTTCCGGGCGGGTACTACGAGCTGGAGCTCGCGCCGGGGACATACACGGTCACCGCCGCCAACGGATTCTGGGATGGGAGATCGCGCTTCTCGATGTACACGTGGGCCGGCAACTTCACGCAGCAGGCCGGCGCTACCGGAGAGGTCACGTTCAGCGACCCGTCCATCCAGCAGCTGCTCGCGCGTTTCACCAGCTCCGCGTACTGGGAGGGCAACTTCTATCACGACGGGCTGCCGCACGTCGCCGGATTCCGGTTCTTCTCCAACAGCAACTGGGACCTCTACCTCGACGGAACCAAGCTGAGCTCCGGACGCTACAGCCTCGTGAGCCGCAACCCCAGCGCCTTCACAGTCACGTTCACAGTCGGAGACCACCAGGGCACGCTCTACGAGACGTTCGGCTATTTCACCATGCGCAACGGTCCCGCCGACTTCTCGCTCATTCAGTACTTCCCTACTGGCGGTGCAGCCGCGGCGCAGTCGGGTCCCGTGGAGGTTCCGATGAACGTCACGATTCACGGGTCGGTAGACTGACAGGACCATTCCCCCAGGGTCCCTGTCGAGTGCGGGGCGGCGCAACGGGCGCCGCCCCGCTCTAGTTGACTGCAACTCGAGTGCAGCATTGGCACGCAGCTTGCCATACCCGGCAGGGACCGGACCCTGCCATGAAGATCGACCATCTCTTACAAGATATGATCAAGGCCGGCGGGAGCGATGCGCACCTCAAAGTGGGGATGCCGCCGGGTGTCCGCGTTGCCGGCAGAATCTACCCCCGGGGGGAAGATCGGTTGAAACCGGAGCACACGCTCGCCGTCGCGCGTGAGCTCCTTGACCAGGATCAGTGGGAGCGATTCGAGCAGCTCGGCGACATCGATTGCTCATATTCTCTGGCCGGCGTCGGGCGTTTTCGCGTCAATGTGATGCGCCAGCGCGGCTCCATATCCCTTGTGCTGAGGCACATTCCCGACAAAATCCCGACCATTGACGAGCTGGGGCTCCCCCCCATCTGCAAGTCGCTGGCGACGAAGCCCCGCGGACTCGTCCTCGTGACCGGGCCCACGGGGAGCGGCAAGTCCACCACCCTGGCGGCGATGGTCGACCTCATCAACTCGACCGTTCCAGGGCACATTATCACCATGGAAGATCCGGTGGAATTTCTGCACCGGGACAAGAAGTGTTACATCAACCAGCGCGAGGTCGGTACGGATACGGTGGGTTTCAACGAAGCCTTGCGCCGCGCGCTGCGGCAGGATCCGGACGTAATCCTCATCGGCGAGATGCGGGACCTGGAAACGATCAGCCTGGCCGTGACCGCGGCCGAGACCGGCCACCTGGTACTGGCCACGCTCCACACGACCAGCGCGACAAAGTCCATCGACCGCATTGTCAGCGTGTTTCCGCCGGAGCATCAGACGCAGATCCGGCTTCAGATGGCGGGCACACTCCAGGGCATCATCTCGCAGACGCTGATCCCCGCCATCAAGGGCGGACGCGCGGCGGCGATCGAAGTGTTGGTTGCAACAGATGCGGTGCGCACGCTGATTCGCGAGAACAAAATGGCGCAGATCCCGACGGCCATGCAGACGGGAAAGAAGGTCGGCATGCAGACGCTCGAAGAACACCTCAACGTGCTGGTGGCGAGGAAAATCATCAGTTACGAGCGGGCCATCGCCAAGGCCAACCACCCGGAAGCGATCACCCAACCCTACGGCAGCCCCAGCCCCGCGGGTATACGCTAGCGCTCGTCCTCATTCTCAGCCTCGCTCTTCCATCTCCGATCGATCCGCAGCAAAGCCTCCTCAACTGTCTGTTCGACACAGAGTTATCCATCTCCCCGGGGCGCGCCGGTCGTGTCGGCGGAACACCCACTTGCACCCTTGACTCTCCCCTCCCGCACTGGTAATGAATAGGTGGCCACGAAAGAGGCGGGCAATCGATGAGTTTCAAAAACGCCGTCTGCATATACCCGTATTACCAGGAAGTCCCCATCTACGAGTTCTTCCCCCCGCTCGGACTGGAATACATCGCCGCCGCCATGGAGGATCTCGTCGACGACCTGTCCGTGGTCGACCTCCGGTACGAGAAGGACTTTGACGGGGTTGTCCGTACCGGCGCAGATCTGTTTTGCATCAGCGTGAACTGGCCGTACGAGTACGACTCCGTTTGCGAGGTGATTCGATCTCTTCCCGCCCAGACGACGACGGTCGTCGGTGGAAAGTTCGCCACCGTGAATGTCGAGGAGTTGTTCGAGCGGTGTCCCAACATCGACGTAATCGTGAGGGGCGACGGAGAGGAAACCATCCGGGAGTTCATCGAGAGAGGATCACCGGTAGACGTCATCGGATTGTCGTACCGTAGCAACGGTTCGGTCATCCACAACAACACGCGCCAACCCCTCAACGTTTCTGACAAACTGTATCCAAATCGCAAGCGGCGGCGCTACAAATACAAAATCAGCTACAAACATGTAGGCTTGGGATACGGCTTCGATTCGATCGCGAGCTCGCAGGGGTGCCCGTTCAAGTGCAAGTTTTGTTCTTTCAAAACTAACCCCCTGGGCCAGATGCGCGATTGGTCGGCACGGTCGCCGGAATCGGTACTCGAAGAACTGAAACAGATCGACGCCAAGGTGGTGGCGTTCATCGACGACAACTTCTTTGTCGATATCAAGAGGGCGGGGAGGATCTGCGACCTCATCATCGAAGCGAAACTGAACAAGTATTTCCTGGCCAACGCCCGCATCACCGTCGCCCGGCATCCCGAACTCCTCAAGAAAATGTACCGGGCCGGCTTTCGCCTGTTGATGATCGGCCTGGAGTCCGCGCAGGACAAGAGCCTCGAGAGCCTCAAGAAGGGATTCAAGATCGCGGACGCAAGAAGCGCATTCTCAGTCCTGCGGGAATCCAACATCCTGACCAATGGCTACTTCATCGTGGGCCTCATCGGCGAGACGGAAGAGGAGATGCTGGAGATCGCTCCCTACGCCAGGGACATCGGCGTCGACTTGATCAGTCCCAACCGCCTGCGGTACGAGAAATACTCCGGCCTGGTGCAAATGCTGAAAGAAAACGACGACTACTACGTGGGCGAAGGCAACCGAATATATTCAAAACGGTACGGCCCCAAGGAAATAAACCGTATCGTCAAGAGAATCAGCTCCGATTTCTTCGACGCCAGGCAAATCCGTGCCATCGCCAGAAAGGGTCTCAAGATCGGGTTCCCCGGCTGGCGATTCTACGGCCACCTGGCTGTCGGCCTTCCTCGGATCATCTCGCGAACAAAAGCGCAGAGAAAACACCGCCTTCGCAAGGCGGCTTGATGGGCAGCCCCGCGGGCTGCTAGCTAACCCTGCTCGCCACGCCGTGCTCTTCGCGGCCCCCGATTCTGAAAATTGAGAGTAAGGCTCGATCCGGAGCGAACTGGTTTTTCTGGATAGCCGCGCTGTCTCTGATCAACTCGATCGTGACGATGGCGGGAACCGATTGGGGATTCATAATCGGTCTGGGTATCACGCAGATCTTCGACGCAATCGGGGCGGAATTCGGCGCGAGTGTCATAACATTCGTCCTCAGCGTGTTAGCCGCAGGTACCTTCGTTCTCTTCGGCGTGCTTGCCAACAAACGGTATAGCTGGAGCTATGTCGTCGGTATGGTTCTTTACGCGCTCGACGGACTGCTCTTCCTGGCGGTTGGGGACATGCTGAGTACCGGTTTCCACGTATTCGTTCTCTTCTGGATGTTCCAGGGTTATCGGGCCAACAAGGCCCTCGCTGCGCATCAGCGGTAATAGGGGGCGCTGGGGAAGAGCTTTGTACCCTTCGGCAGGCTCAGGGTGTATACGAGATCGGCGATGTGTAGGCACGCTCCTGGTGACTCGCCGGCACGTCCTTCGAGCTCTTGGGCAGCCGCGCGAATTGTCCGCGTCCGCCGCCATGTTTGCGCCGATACGGTCCAGGCCCGGGCTGACGAAGAGGTCGCCGCGCAGCAAGGCGACGCCGCCGAACTCGCCCAACGGTGAACCCTAACCCGCAATGGCGCACGACTTCGGTTTCTACGGCATGAACACTTGGGAGTTACCGCGCCGTTACTTGTCCCCTCGAGCGAGACTGTCCAGTTTTTTGTGTAAACGACTCATTTCCTACTCCGGGATCCTTCCCTCGAACACAACCGAGAAGTGGTTGAGGGCTGCCACCCAGTCCTTGATCGGTCGCTTCCACTTCTTCGATATCCGCTCGATCGCCAGATAGAGGATCTTGCGCACCGCCTCCGGGCTGGGGAAGGCGCCGCGGTTGCGCGTGACCTTTCTCAGCTGCGCCTGGATCGACTCGATCGCGTTCGTCGTGTAGATCACCTTGCGGATCGCCGGCGGGTAGCTGAAGAACGGAATGATGTTCGTCCAGTTCGACCGCCACGATTTGGCAATCGACGGGAAACGCGCCCGCCACTTCTTCTCGAAGGCCTCGAGCGCCTGCTCGGCCGCCTCGGCCGTGGCCGCCGCGTAGATCGCTCTGAGGTCGGCGGCGACGACCTTGCGCTCCTTCCAGCTCACGAAACGAAGCGAGTGACGCACCAGGTGAATGATGCACAGCTGGACCTGCGTCTTCGGGTAGACCGTCTCGATTGCCTCGGGAAAGCCCTTGAGGCCATCGACGCAGGCGATCAGGATATCCTCGACCCCGCGGTTTTGGAGCTCCGTCAAGACGCCCAGCCAGAACTTCGCCCCCTCGCTCTCGCCGATCCACAGCCCCAGGAGCTCTTTGTGTCCGTCGAGGTTGATGCCGAGCGCGAGGTAAACGGCCTGGTTCTGGACCTGCCCTTCGGTGCGCATCTTCAGATGAATCGCATCGAGGTAGACGATCGGATAGACCGCATCGAGGGGGCGGCTGTGCCACGCCTTCACATCCTCGATCACCGAGTCGGTGACACTCGAGATCAGCGACGGCGACACATCCGATCCATAGAGCTCCTTGATGTGCCCCTGGATCTCTCGTGTCGTCATCCCGCGGGCGTAAAGCGCAATCACCTTGTCGTCGAAGCCCGGCAGCCGCCGCTGGCGCTTCTTGACCAGCTGGGGCTCAAACTCGCCGTTTCGGTCCCGGGGAACCGCGATCTCGAGCTCCCCGTTCTTG
The DNA here is from genome assembly GCA_039588155.1 of Gemmatimonadota bacterium. Lineage (GTDB taxonomy): Bacteria > Gemmatimonadota > Gemmatimonadetes > Palauibacterales > KS3-K002 > JBDHGH01. The sequence continues at coordinate 12,729 of JBDHAI010000040.1, forward strand.
TCCTTGATCGTCTTGCGTGTTTTGCCGTTGCGGGAGTTGCCGGTGAGCTGGCCGGCCGGAGAGTGGGGCGCGTAGCCGAGGTGATCGGTCATCTCACCTTCCAGCGCCCGTTCGAACAGGCGCTTGCGCAAATCATCGAGCACGCCGTCTTTGCCGAGTATCTCTTCGGGCTTCTTGCCGGCGAGCAGCTCGTCGATCAGCTTGTCGGTGGGATCGGGCTTGGCCATAGGTTCGCTCCTTTAATAGAGTTTACACTACAGCCGCTTACACAGAAAATCTTACACTCTC
>JBDHAI010000041.1:0-12184 GCA_039588155.1 Gemmatimonadota bacterium
AACACCGGCGGCGGCGACGCTCAAGGATTGAACGCCGTCATTAGGGCAGCCACCCTCTCAGCAATCAATCGCGGCGGGGAGGTCTATGGGATCCGCAGGGCCTACGCTGGATTGATGGGGGACGACGAGATCATCCCGCTGACACGAGATACCGTCCGTGGCATCACTCACCTGGGCGGCACGATTCTCGGTACCACGAATCGCGGCAACCCGTTCGCAAGGCCGGTGCTGCAACCCGATGGTACCACAAAAGTAGAGGACTGCTCCGACACCGTCGTGGCCGCTTTCAACAAGCACGGCTTTGATGCCTTGATCGCGATCGGTGGCGACGGCAGTCTGCGCATCGCACACGAACTGTCGAATAAAGGAATGCCGATCGTGTTCGTGCCGAAGACGATCGATAACGACATCCCCGGTACCGAGCTGACCTTCGGTTTCCTCACCGCTGTGGACGTCGCGACCGACGCCATCGACCGCCTGCATTCCACCGCTCAAGCACACGAGCGGGTCATGGTCATGGAGGTCATGGGCCGCGACACCGGCTGGATCGCACTCTTCTCGGGCGTGGCTGGGACCGCCGACGCGATACTGATACCCGAGATCCCCTACGATATCGATAAAGTCTGCCAGAAGATCCTCGAGCGAGAACGAGCCGGCCGCCACTTCTCGATCATCGTCGTCGCCGAAGGCGCCTACCCGGCCGGAGGCGTGCCCGTCTTCAAGGATCCGGACAAGAAGCGCCTGGGTGGCGTGTGCGAGGAATTGGCTCAACAGATCTGCGAAAGAACGGGAAAAGACACCCGGGCGATCGCCCTCCGCCACCTGCAGCGCGGTGGATCGCCCATCTCCTACGATCGCCTGATCGCACTGCGTTTCGGGGCAGCGGCGGTCGAGTGCGTCGACGTCAGCGAATTCGGCCGCATGGTGGCACTCGATCCACCATACGTGCGGACGCTACCTCTCGAAGAGGTCGTCGGTCGACAGAAGCGAGTGCCGGTGGATGGCGACGTCGTCGCCACGGCACGTGCGCTCGGGATCAGTTTCGGGGATTGAGCTGGCTGCCTGCTTAGCGCGGCGCCAGGCGTGCCGTCAGCCAGTTGGCCAAAAAGCTCAGAAAGTCCGGATCGACCTCCGCCCTGGGGTCCGCGTACTCCGCCGTACCTCTTCCCGCAGAAACCGCGAACAGATGGTTGAGTTCCGGGAAGATCTTCACCTCGTGATCGACGTGATTGGCCTCGTCCAATGCCGCACCCAACCGTCGGGCGTGTTCCGGCGTCACTTGGACGTCCAGACCGCCGTTAACGATCAACACTGGCGCCTGTACACTCTGCAGTGTCCCGATCGGATCGTGCTCGATGTGCTCTCGCAGCCACGGGCCTCGACCCAAACGCTTGAGTCCCAGCGGCAGATCTGTGTCGTCCAGGTCGCGGCCCTCACGTAGCGCACGCGAGAGCTCGTGTACTGATTCCCGCGCTCGAGCCACATCCGCAGAATCTCCGCCCGCCTCCAAGGCGTTGGCCACGAGTTGCTCCACCAGCACAGAGTCGAGCGGCGTCGACGTGCCGGCCATCAGGACGATCGCCGCAATGCTGGAATCCGCCGCGGCAACGATAGGCGCGATGATCCCGCCCTCGCTGTGACCGACGAGAGCGACGCGATCATCATCGACGTCCACGCGGCTCCTCAAGTAGCGCACCGCCGCCTCGACGTCGCTCACCAGGTCGCTCAATCCGGCGGTGCTCAGGCTCCCACCGCTGCCGCCTACCCCACGATCGTCGTAGCGCAAGACCGCCAGACCCCGCCGCGTCAAAGTATCGGCCAGGGTTCGAAAGATCCCAAGCTTGAGCCCGCCCGGGCCCGGAGTATTCTCATCCCTATCCTGTGGGCCCGAACCTGTGATGAGGACCGCGGCCGGCCAAGGCCCGCGGCCAGCCGGTACGGTAACCGTACCGGCCAAAGTGATCGAGTCCGAATCGAACTTCACATCCTCGGCGTCGTAGTCGGGTGGAGGTTCGCCGTCCCCTCGCTCTGTAGCCGGTGCCGTCACCAACAGTTCCGCCCAGCCCTGGTGCGCCTCGCTAATAGCTTCGAACGCTTGTAGCGGGATGAGGACCTTGAGCGGGGTGCCATCTTCAGCCAACCAGACGTAGACGCCCAACCGGCTGGCGATGTTGAGGAAGTAGCGCCGGTACGCGAGCGACTCTTCGCCTTGGCTGACCATCCCGACTTCCTGAAGCTCGACCGTAATCGGCACGCGGGGGAAGGCGAGGAACTCCTTTGTCACGCCGACTCGGCCATCGTGCAGCCAGGCAAACTCTGCGATGTGATGAATGACGTTGTTGGTGAAGAGAACAGAGCTCGCAGGTGTCTCACGACGGGTCGTGGTGGTGGAGTCACCTCGAGTTTCGGTCTGGACCCCAACACCAGCTTCGCGCACCAGCACGTAGACGGCGCTATCCTCGTTGACCGCCGCCCTCACGTCTGCACGGCGAAACGCAAGCCGAGCGTCTGTCAGCACCTCCAGGTGCTGTACGATATGGAGACTGGGAACAGTCAGGTCGACGTGGCCGCTGATCCTGTAACCACCCTCGGCGGTACGGGCGACAGCGAAGCTCTCCGAGCCCGCCGAAGCGTAGCCGAGCTTGAACAGTAGCCGTCCGCTCAGGCTGTCGGGAATCTGAGCCGAGGCCCGCGTGGCACCAGCCAAAGCCAGAGCGATGACCAAGAATTGCTTGACCATGATACCTCTACATAGTTCACTCGGGCTCGACTACGACCGCGTTGCCGTAGGTAAGAATCTCCGAGGCCGCTCCCATCATGTACGAGGTCGCGAAGCGGACGTTTGTGATTGCGTTGGCACCCAACTCGTTGGCTTCCACCGTCATGCGGTCCAACGCTTGCTCGCGCGCCTCGGCCATCATCTTGGTGTATTCCTCGATTTCCCCACCGACGACGTTCTTGAGAACAGCGAGGATGTCCCGGCCCACATGACGCGCACGGATGGTGTTGCCGCGTACGAGTCCAAGTGTCTTCACGATACGGAATCCAGCAATCTCGGAAGCAGGTGTGATGATCATCGATCCACATCCTTGTAACGTTCTCTACCTCTCCTGAACAGCTTCTCACGTAGCACGGAAACTAACAACACAACAAGCCCAACGACCGTGGCCAGAATAGCTCCTTTGAGGAACCACGGCATTCCTGCGTCGGCGACCAACTCCTGTACGCCCTTCCAAGCGCCGTACGAGATCAGCACCATCGCGCCGAGCGACAGGAGTATCCAGCCGATGCCACGCTCGAGGCGGCTATAGACGGAAGTCCAGTAGACTTCCCAAATCTGATCAGGCGGTTTGCGAAAGCTCATAGTGCCTGTCACCTCCTTTAAGCGTACGAGCGCACCCCATTCCTTCTCCAGAGCCGGATCGGCGGCCATCAGACGCTCCAGCTCCTCACGCTCACTCGCGTTGAGTTCCCCATCGAGCAGCGACATCATCAGCTGGCGGATTCGCTCTTCTCCACCCCCGGCTTCGATCACAGCACGTCCTCCAGACTCTTGGCCAGGCTTCGACGAGCCGAGTAGAGCCGCGACATCACCGTTCCGATGGGTATCTCCAGTAGCTCGGCAATCTCTCGATACAAGAGCCCCTCGAACTCCTTGAGCACCAAAACCTCGCGCTCACGCTCCGAAAGCCGATCTATCGCGGCCTCGAGACGGGCCCGGAGCTCGGCACGCTCGGTGATGCGCGAAGGATCGCTGGCCGCCGCCCGAACCCTGATCTCCTCCGCCAACCATGGCCCGGCCGCCTCGAGCCTTCGCCTCCGGGTCTTTCGATCCCGCAAGAAATTGAAGCAGAGCCGCCTCACGATCTGGTAGAGCCAGGGATAGAAAGGGAGCTCAGGATCGATCGTCGCGCGTGCTCGAAAGGCGCGGACGAACGCTTCCTGCGACAGGTCAAGGGCATCGTCATGCGACCCCGTCAAGCCGAGCGCCGCGTAATAGGCCCGCTGCATGTGACGTCGCACCAACTCGCCGAATGCCTCACGGTCACCCGACTGGGCCCTGAGAACCAGGCTGCGCTCGCTAACCTCATGCCCCTCTACCAGACAGCTCTCCAATGCGGTCTCGTTCTACCGCCCGCTTCCTGTAGTAGCATACACCTCAGCTCGATCTTTATTCGCAGGCCCTGCTCCGGGCGGCCCCCACCCCCGGCGCTGGGTCACCGTCCTAGCCTAATCCTTTACGCAACATAAAGTTGCGCACCTCATACGCCATAGCCTTGAACAGTGCGCTCTCCCGCTCATCCAGATCCGCCCGCGTCACGACCTCGCGAACCGTGCGCATAATCAGCGTCGTCTTGTAAGCCTTGAAGAAGTCCACAGCCACTAGCGAGGCTTCGACCTCACTGACCAGCTCCTCGAGCTCTTGCCGACTGGCCCGCGCCGCCGCCTGGCGCGGCTCCTTGAACGGCGTCTCGCCTACCGCCGCTAGCCACAACTCGTAAGCCAGCACGAGGACCGCCTGGGCGAGGTTGAGGCTGGAGTGATTCGGGTCGGTGGGGACGACGACGATACGGTTGCAGTAGTCGAGCTCCTCGTTGCTGAGACCCCTATCCTCACGCCCGAACACGACCGCCACCTCCTCGCCCGCCGCGGCAGCCGCCAGAGCCTCGGTCGCCGCCTCCCTTGGCCGTCTATAGTTGCGGCGCGCACGGCGTCCTCGAGCCGTCGTCCCCAGAACCAGCCGCGCATCGGCGATCGCGTCTTTCAGTCGATCGAAAGTCTGAGCCGACTCGACGATGTCCATGCCCGTGTGAGCGATACCCTTGATTCGGTATGCGTCGAAGTCGGCGGGCTGCACGAGCTGAAGACGACTGAGTCCCATGTTCTTCATAGCACGCACCACGCCCCCGATGTTGATGGGGTCCTGCGGTTGATTGAGTACGACGCGTACGCGTTTCAGCTCCTCTGTTGTCATAGCGGCTCGCAATCACCGAGTTGTGGGCGTAATCGCCATTGGATACCTTTTGCCGCCTCCGAAAGCGTGGGAATACACGCCGATTATAGGTCATTACAATGGGAAGGAGTAGCTGGAGTTGTGACCGACATTCAGTGTACCCGATGCAGCGAGCAGAGGCCACAAATCATATCGGCGCCGTTCCGTGATGAGTTAGGCGAGCGAATTCACGCGGGGATTTGCCAGGTTTGCTGGGATGAATGGCTTCAAAAGCAGATGCAACTCATCAATCACTACGCTCTCGACGTGCGGACATCCGAAGCCCGCGACTTTCTCCGCCGGAATGTCGAAGCGTTCCTTTTTGACGAAGGCGAGGGGGACAAGATAGACACGAGCCAGCAAGGAAAGCTCAACTGGTAGTAAGCGGGCCGTCGATTCGGTCCGAGCGCCCCTAATTTCCAGTCGCTGGCCTGAAGACAGACACGCTCAGTCGATCTCTTCCGTACTCTCCGATCACACGTTGGGCGCCCGCCGACAGCAACCACCGAGCGAAAGCTCGGGCCGCCTCAGGTTCTTCAGCCAGGGCAACGACCATAACGTGGTAGACGTTGAGCATCCCTGGATCACCTTCCACCATCACGGCTAGGTCCAGCGTCTCCCGCAATTTCATGTACGTCGCTATGTCACACAGCGTGTAAGCGCCAGTCTCAGAAGCCGCACGCAGCACAGCCCCCATCCCTTGGCCTGCTTCTCGATACCCCGGTCCACCGACAGTCAGGCCTGCAGACTCACGTAACTCCAGCTCTTTGGTGTGGGTGCCAGAGTCGTCCCCGCGAGATAGAAAGGGTGCGCCAGCACTGGCGATTCGGGCCAGGGCTGCAGCGCCATCCGACATGCCCAGGATGTCTGCCGGATCGTCTTCGGGACCTACGATCACGAAGTCGTTCTCCATTACGCGGTTTCGCTGTGTGCTGTGGCCAGCTGCCACGAACCTCTCCTCCGCGCCTGGTGAATGAGCCAGCACCACATCCACATCGCCCCTCGCACCGAGGGCCAGAAGTTCACCGCTCCCGGCCGCGACATATCTCACGCGGTAGCCGGGATTCAATTCCTCGAACTCCGGCAGCAGAGCGTCGAGCAAACCCGAATCGTGTACCGTGGTTGGGATGCCTAGAGTCAGCGTCCGACGGCTGTCGCCGCTACATCCATTCGCACAGAGCGTCCAGACGAGAATCGACGCCAAGATTATGCGGAGGGTCATCTGCGAAATCTGCTTGCTCCCGAGTCCCGCCCGCGGTTTGCGGAAGGCGACGTGGGCCGCCAACTTGCGATCAACCTCGACAGGTCAACCTAGCACTATACGGATCCGGGAGGATAGCCATGGAGTCGGGAGCCGCTGCCGCTGCGGCGATCGCTCAAGCGATCAAGGCATCGGGTGCCATCATCAGGATGAAACCCAACGACTTTCTGCAGATCGTCGGTCGCGCCGATGCACCACTGGTCGTGTTGGCGATAAGCAAGCTGTTTGGCAAAGTAAGCTACAAGTACATAACGAGTTACAAGGGCTTGGCATTTTACACTAAGTCTCCGTCGCAATTGCCGCTGAGCATCAATGCCGAGCTCGTGCACGCCAAGAACATCTGGATACCCAGTTGAATAAACGCTCGGGGAGCACTCGCATGGAATTCGAAAGGACCCATTCCGGCGCACCGTGGGAAACGCGGGTCGGCTATTGCCGAGCCCTGCGAGCCGGACAGCATATCTACGTGACCGGCACGGCTCCGGTGGGCAGCGACGGCGAAGTCTTCGCCCCGGGCGACGCTTACGCGCAGACCAAGCATTGCATCCAGATCATCGCACGTGCCCTGAGCGAGCTCGGCGCAGATCTCTCTTGTGTCGTACGCACCCGGATGTTCGTCACCGACATCAGCCGCTGGCAAGAGTTCGGCAAGGCGCACGGCGAGTTCTTCGCCGAGCACCCACCAACCACCACCATGGTCGAGGTCAAAGCGCTGATCGATCCCGAGATGCTCATCGAGATCGAGGCCGACGCTGTCCTTCTGCCCAGCTAGCCGCCGAGCTCGGCCCTGAAGAACGCGATCGTCCGCGGCCAGGCCTGCTGGGTCGCGCGCATGTTCGCACCCTCACGGCCGCTCTGCTGCCGCAAGAACCCGTGGCCGGCGCCGTTGTAGATCTCGACTTCGTAGCGCTTGCCCAGGCGCTCCAGCTCCTCTCCCGCCGGCGCGATCGTCGCGTTCACCCGCGCATCGTCGCCGCCGTATAAACCCAGCACCGGCGCCTCAACGCGGGCGAGCGCCTCCGCATCCGGCGAGGAACCGTAGTAGACCACGGCAGCGCCAAGGTCCGGATCGGCACTCGCGAATAGGAAGCTGGTCGAGCCACCCCAGCAAAAACCGACCGAGCCGAACTCCTCGCGCGCCGCCGGAAGCGACGTGGCGTAACCCACGGCCGCGCTGAGTCGCCGATTCACCTCGCCCCGGTCCAGTCCGCGGATAGCCTGTCGGACGTTCCCACCCTCGAACGCATCTGTGCCTCCGCCGCCCGGGCCTTTGCCGCTGAGCAGATCCGGGGCGATGGCGATGAATCCCTCCGCGGCAAGCTGATCTGCAACCGAACGGATCCAATCGGTGAGGCCGAAGATCTCGTGTATCACCACCACCACCGGGGCGGGGTCGCTGCGCTCGGGATAGACGACCCACGCCATGACCGAGTCTCCGGCGCCAGCATCGTACTTGACCCACTCGCCGTGACGGGGCGACGCCTCGAGCCGCGCTACCGCTTCGTCACCGGAAGCAGGCAGCTCCTGAGCCCAGGCACTGTTTGCGACTGGCATGGCGGTGATGCACGCCATGATCGATATCAGACCTACGCTTCGCACGCTTCCTCCACGATCGTTTTGAGTTTGGGCGATCCGTCAGTTTCTAAGCCGACACTTTGGTATAATGACCGCCAAAGATGGGCTCCTGACCCACACCCAGCAAGCCGCAGTATTCGTACGGGGGCAGGCCACACCATACTCAGAGTCGTCCAAGTCTGGCGCCGTGGCCTCGGGAACCGTAGTATCGCCTGGCCATCCTCAGCCGCCTCAACTCGATAGTAGTGGGGCCCCGATCCTAGTCGAGGGTTACGCTGACGTCCCATGACCCGGTCCTGGAGCGACGCCGTATGAAGACACGTCTCGCAATCGTTTCGATCGCCATCATCAGTGCCGGACTCGCCGGCCCCACACCAGCCGGGGCCCAAACTCCCAGCTTCGCCGACGTGACCGGTCACGCCTTCGGCGAGCGAATCACGCAGCACCACGAGGCCGTCCTTTACCTGAGCGCGCTGGCGGAGGCTTCGGATCGTGTGCAGATCATCGATCAAGGCGAGACCTGGGAGGGCCGCAAGCTGTTGCTCGCCATCGTTACGGCACCGGAGAACCACGCGCGACTCGACGAGATCCGCGCCGCGGCGAATCGCCTAGCCGACCCGCGAGCCACTTCACCCGACCAGGCATCGCAGATCATGGTGAGTCAGCCTGTGATCATGTGGTACGGCGGTTCGATCCATGGCTTCGAGCTTTCGGGAGCCGAAGGAGTACTCAAGTTGCTGGAGCATCTGACCACGAGGGACGATCCAGCGACCCTGGACGTCCTGCGCAACGCCGTCATTCTCATCGACCCGATGCTGAACCCGGACGGGCGAGACGCGTTCGCCCATCTGAACCACGAGAACATCGGGCGAACGCCCAATCCGAAAGGCGAGGATTGGGCCAACGACTTCAACCGCTGGCAGGCCCTCAAGTTCCGGACGGGCCACTACTACTTCGATACCAACCGCGACTGGTTCGCGCATACCCAGCGCGAGACCCAGGCAAGAATGCCGACGATCCTGGCATGGACCCCGCAGATCGTCATCGACATGCACGAGATGGGCTCGGACGTCGAATTCTGGTTCGACCCGGGCACCGATCCCTACGCACCGTTCTTCCCGGATCATTCGAAGCGCTGGTTCGAGATCTTCAGTCAGGCCTATGCCGCAGCTTTCGATTCGGCCGGTTTCGAGTACATGACCCGCGAGCGCTTCGACTACTTCTATCCCGGCTACACGACGTCGATCGGCGACTACCAGGGCGCCGTGGGGATGCTCTACGAACAGGGCTCGAGCCGCGGGCTCGCTCTCGAGCGACCCGACAATACCGTCCGCACCCTCGCCGATGCTCTGGAGCAACAATACCTGGCGGCATGGACCGCCGCGCGGACCTCCGTCGCCAACCGGGATGATTTGCTCAGCGAGTACTACGAATCGCTGCGCGACGACGTCGCCGACGGACGACAAGGGATCCGCCGCTATCTTATCGCGCCGGAAGGTGATCCACTGCACACAGCAGAGTTGGCCAACATGCTCATGCGGAACGGGATCGAGGTGGACGTGCTGACTGAGCCCGCCCGACTGAGCAATGTCGTCGACCGCACGGGAGCCAGTGTAGGTACTCGCGAGTTCCCATCCGGGACCTACGTGATCGAAGCGGCACAGCCGCGTAACCGGCTTGTTAGGACTCTGCTGGAACCGGATGTTCCGACGCCGGAGGATTTCCTGCGCGAGGCGCGGGCCCGCATCGATCGCGCTGCGAGCCCCCGATTCTACGACATCACCGCCTGGTCGCTGCCACTCCTTTTCAACGTGGACGGATACAGCAGTGGCGATGGTGGGTCGCTAACGGCGCGTCGCCTGGCGAGCCCCGTGGAGGTGCTCCCGTCTCTGCCGGCGAACCTGCCCGGCTACGCGTACCTCATCGACGGAGGCCAGGCGGCGTCTGTCGCGGCCCTGTTCCACCTGAAGGCGAAAGGCTACCGCGCCTCGTTCCTGACGGAGAGAACTCGTATCGAGGGTATCGACTACTCGAGCGGTACCGTGATCGTCCGCCTGGGCCAGAACGATGAGAGCGTGCACGACGCCGTTCGATCGATCGCGGAGCACTACAACTTGCAGGTCGCCGGAACCAACACCGGCTTTTCGGAGCTTGGCTTCCCTACCCTGGGGTCCGGTGATGCCACGTTCATCGTACAGACACCCGAGATCGCGGTGCTCGGCGAAGAGCCGATCCGGGGCTACTCGTTCGGATGGGCCTGGTACACACTCGACCGGCAGTACGAGGTACCGGTGACGGTGGTGCGGGTGAGCTCGGTCGCCGGCACGCCGCTCGACCGCTTCAACGTGTTGGTCATACCCGCGGCCAACGGTTCGGCGCTGGCCGACCGGCTCGGCGAAAGAGGCGTCGAGCGCATCAAGACCTGGGTCAGCGACGGCGGTACCTTAGTGACGATCGGGTCGGCCACCGACTTCGCCCGCGAACAACTCGAGCTGATCGAGCTACGCTCCTGGTACGACGAGGAAGAGAACGAGGACGCGCAGCGCTTCACCGTGCCGGGAGCCATCTTCAACGCGGAACTGAACGAGCACAACTGGCTGTCGTCGGGCTACGACGTGAAAGAGCTTCCGGTCTTGGTAACCTCCAACCGGCTTTATCTGATGCCGGAAGGACCACCCTCTTCGCAGCAGCGAGCTGTCGGCCTCTACGACACGGGCGCGATGAAGCTGTCGGGGCATGCCTGGGAGGAGAGCCTCGAACGGATGCCGGGCGCGGTGTACGCTTACGAGGAGCGTGTCGGCAGTGGACGGGTGATCGCCTTTGCCGAAGACTTGAACTTCAGAGCCTACTGCCGCGGCGCCAACCGGCTGTTTCTGAACGCCGTGATCGTGGGACCCAGCGCACCGTAGTCGACGCGAGCATTCTGCGCCTATGACCCGACGCGTCGTCGCCGGGCACACCGCACTCGTCGCGGTGCAGGTGTTCTTCGGCCTCTTTCCCATCTTCGGAACGCTGGCTTTCCTCCCGGGTGGCTTTTCGCCGCTGGGGGTGGGAGCTTGGAGGATCGCCGGCGGAGCGTCCATCCTCGGCGCTCTTGCATTTCTCGCCTACGGCCGGGAGGCTCTCCCCAAACGTCGAGATCTAACTCGCTTCCTCGTCTGCGGTATCCTCGGGGTCGCCCTGAACCAGGGTCTCTTCCTCGAGGGATTGGCCCGCTCCACACCGATGAACGCCGGCCTCGTGATGACCCTGATACCCGTGTTTACATTCGCCATCGCCGCTGCAGTCAAACAGGAGCGTTTCAGCGCTCTACGCGGTACCGGCGTGCTGATCGCCCTGGCTGGAGCAGCTCTGCTGTTGGTGGGGCAGGGAGGGGGCCTAGCTAGGGGACACGGGTTCGGCAACCTGCTAATGGCGCTGAACGGTCTTTCGTATGCCACATTCCTGGTGATCTCTAAGGACCTCGTCAGCCGCTATCGCTCGCTGGTGGTCATCGCCTGGGTCTACATCTGCGCGCTGCCTTACCTGCCCTACTTCGTTGCTGGCGAGACGGTGTTCGCTGAACCGAATAACACCACCGCCTGGCTGGCTCTGCTCTACATCATCCTCTTTCCGACGACACTCGCCTATCTGCTCAACATGTTCGCGCTGGCGCGCGTGCGAGCGACGACCACGGCGGTCTACATCTATGCGCAGCCGCTGGTCGCCGCATTAGCAAGCTGGACCGTCTTCGGCGAACAGCCCAGCACACACATGGGGATCGCCGCTGCTTGTCTGTTCGCCGGAATCTGGCTCGTGGCGCGTCGCCCGCGGGGCGGGCCGGTGGCCCTCCAGAAGGCCTGAGCCTGCGGGCGTCTCAGCCGTCGTCGATAGAGCGTTGCATCGGCTCCTCAGACACCCCATAATGAAGAGAACCCAGCCACTCATTGCAAAAGGCGGCGCCCAGCCGCCCGCAGAGAGCCATGCAACGACCGCGGACCCATCAGGTCCAAGTGCGTGGACCGCCTGCCACGACGCCCGTCGTGACGCGAACAAATCTACCCCTCGTCACGCGATTCACGCACCCATCACCCGAAGAACTTCCGAAGGAGGGCAACATGAACAGACGGGTACCACTCGCGCGAACTTGCCTGGTGGTGGCCGCCCTCCTGATACCGTTCGCCTCTGCCCTGGCGCAGACGGGAACGGTGACAGGACGGGTGGTCGACACCGAAGGCAACCCGATCAATGCCGCGACCGTTACGGTCGAGGGCACGACGTTGGGCACACTGACCAACGCCGACGGGATGTACGCGCTCACCAACGTCCCGACGGGCTCTCAGACGCTCGAGGCCAGCATGCTCGGGATGCGGTCG
>JBDHAI010000042.1:0-12176 GCA_039588155.1 Gemmatimonadota bacterium
GGGAGGCGGCGGAAGGTGCGCCGCCTGAGGATCCGCGAATCATCAGCGCTTCGAGTTTCACCGTCAAGCAGATGAATGAGAGTTGTGCCGTCTGTCACGCGAAGATGTACTCCATCACCAACACCTTTCAGCCCGGTGATCGCTACTTCGATCACTTCGGTCTGACAACCTTGGAGCACCCGGATTTCTATCCCGACGGCCGGGATCTCGGCGAGAACTACACCTACACGCAGTGGCTGAGGAGCCCCTGCATCGCGTCCGGTGAATTAGACTGCCTCCACTGTCACACAACGAGCGGGCGCTACCGCTTTGAGGATGACCCGAACCAGGCGTGTGCGCCGTGTCACCTGGACAAGCTGGAGAATCCCAGCGGTCATACTCGGCACGCAGCGGAGAGCGAAGGCAGCGAATGCGTCGCCTGCCACATGCCGAGCACAGAGTTCGCGAGGATGGTGAGGAGCGATCACTCGATGCGGCCGCCGACACCTGCCGCGACGATCGAGTTCGGGTCACCCAACGCCTGTAACCTCTGTCACGCCGACCGCGATGCCGTATGGGCCGACAACCAGGTGCGAGAGTGGCGCGACCGTGATTATCAGGCACCGGTGTTGCGCCGGGCGCGCCTGATCGATGCGGCCCGAAAAGGCGAGTGGACGCGATTGTCCGAGATGTTGGACGGTCTGGCGGATCCGGCCGTAAATCAAGTCTACAAGTCCGGTCTCTCGCAGTTGCTGAGCGCCGCTGACGATGCGAGAAAATGGCCGGCGTTGTTGAAGGCACTTGAGGATCCATCGCCCCTGGTCCGAGCCAGCGCCGCGCAAGCGCTGAGCGATCATTTTACTCCCGAGTCTACCCGCTTGCTGCTCGAGGCCACTCGTGATGACTACCGCCTCGTCAGGGTGAGTGCTGCAGCGGCGCTGGCGGGCGTACCGTCAGAAGACGTACCCTCAACTGATCGAGACGGTTTAGAGCAGGCCGTTCTGGAATACGTGGCGGCGATGGAAACGCGCCCGGACAGCTGGAACGCGCACTACAACTTGGGCAACTTCTACCTCAGACGGGGCGAGCCCCACCGAGCCATAGCTTCCTTCGAGAGGGCCCACAAACTCGAGCCTCGCGCCACGGCACCGCTGATCAACGCCGCGATCGTGTACGGCCTGTTGGGCGAGGAAGCGAGGGCCGAAGAATCTCTGCTGCGTGCACTAGAGGTGGAGCCGGACAACACGGCGGCGAATCTGAATCTCGGCCTTCTGTTAAGTGGGCAGGAACGCACCCGTGAGGCAGAGGCAGCCTTCCGTGTGGTGATGTCCGGCGAACCGCATTCCGTGGCGGCCTACAACCTGTGCGTCATCACGGCGTCAGACCGAATCGATGAAGCCATCGAATGGTGTCGAAAAGCCGTCGAGCTACAGCCTAACGAGCCCGAGTACGCGTATACGCTCGCGTACTTCGAGCGTGATGCAGGTGAAGCCGACTCGGCTGTGGCTCGACTACAGGCGCTGGTGGGTACGCATCCGGGCTATACCGACGGCTACTTACTGCTCGGTGACATTCTTGAGGGCCAGGGCAGGCTCGACGAAGCTGAGGCATTGTACCGGCGTGCCCTATCCGGCGAGGCGATCCCGGCGCGCGAGCGTGGCGCCTTGGAGGAGAGGGTCAAGGAACTGGGTTCTTCCCGGGCGGGCGGCGACTGAAGCGGACGGCGCCAGCGATTGCGGGTTTCGCCGGCGCCGCGTAGACCGAAACGTTGAGATCGAGAACGATCAAGTGCTGCCAGCCGTGAGGTCGCCGACAATCCTGAGCCTGACCACATACTGCACGTCCAGATCGTCACGCCAGACGCCATAGATGTCATCGTCGCGGATGAGTCGCGGCGCGAAGCGCGGTGGCATCGACACGATTCCCAAGAATCGGCCCTGCGCATCGAAGACATCCCAGTCGGGTGCACCTGTGTCCTGGAGCAGGTCGAAGGTCTCGAGCTCTTCTGCGCTGAGCTCGGAGGCAGGCTGAACGTGTTGCACCCAGATCGTGTTCGCGGGACCCGACATAATGAATGAGAAGGCGGGGAACGTCTCCCCGAACTTGATCATGTTCCTGAGCTGCGGAATCATCTGCGCAGGGACGCCCTGGTCTTTCCACAAGCGCTCCATGAACTGAGTCGTCACCTCTCTATCGGTGTCAGTAACCGGTTTCCGCTCGTAGGGCATGGTCAGGACACGCTCGAGGTCTCCGCTGCGTGAATAGAATCCAATCCGGTACTCTTCGTTCACACCGTAGAGCAGGTGCAGATCATCGGTGATCTCCCAGATGGGCTCCGTCGAGTAGAACTTGATCTCGGGCGCGTCGCCGCCCAGGCTGATTGTCTCTCCCGACGGAAACTTCATTACCGTGTCGGTGACTGTGCCGTCGGATGCCAGCAGCACGATCGCGTCCTCGGGGTTCTCGATCTCCGGCTGTCCCGGTACCGCGAACGGGCGTACCTGTTCGGCTATGACGCCACTAGCGGTCGCCTTGAACAGCATCGGCAGACCCTGTTCGAGGGAAACGCGGAAGCTCTCCAGGGCCGAGCCGTCAGGCGCGTAACGATTGACACGCTGGTTGGGAAGGTCGGGAACGAGCAGTGTGTCGGCGGGGCCCATGAACATGAACATGGCGCCCTGCATCTCGCCGGGTCCGGCTCCGCGGCCGCCGATGGTACGTACATACTCGCCGTCTGCCGAGTAGACCTGGACCTGCTGAGTCTGGAAATCGAGGGCATAGATCTGGTTCTTAGAGTCCACCGCGATCCAGCCGATCCGGCCAAATTGATAGTCCGGGTCGCCCTCGAGGGTGCCAATTCGCAGCTCTTCATCGACGGTCCAGGCTTCTGACGGCGACCAAATCGCGTCTGTCGTGTTGCTGACGATCGTAATCCCGGCGCTGTCGGTGATGGTGCCGGCCCAGCGACCCTCTCCGCCCGCGCATGCCGCTGAGAACGTTGCCAGCAATGCAACGGCTAGAGCTCTATGTCCGTTGAGCTTGTCGGTCATTCTGCTGCCTCCGTGGAATGCTGGCGCAGTGTCCAGCTGTCCTACGTGTCTCGCGAGTGACGCAAAGGTAGCCTATCTTGGTGTCCGATCACACTACACGCGGACTGGCGTAATTATTCGCGCCCCGCAGCCCGGAGGGTTTGATGGATCCGCAGGCGAAGAAGACGGCGTTACGCATGATACCGTATGGCATGTACGTGCTGACCGGCGAAGCGACGGACGGGCGGGTCGCCGCCGCCACGGTGACTTGGGTGACGCAGACCTCTTTCGAGCCCCCGCTCGTCGTCGTGGGTGTGAAGGCGGACTCGGGTGCGCACGCGATCATCAAAGAGGCCGGCGCCTTTGCCTTGAACTTCCTGGGCAAGGATCAGCAGAAGACCGCTTACGCGTTCTTCAAGTCCGTGGAGAGAGAGGGGAACTTGATCGCGGGTGAAGCCTTTCGGTCGGGTTCCAGTGGCGCCCCTATCCTGGAGAGCTGCCCCGCCTTCGTCGAGTGTACATTGGTGGAGACGATCGAGCGAGGCGATCATTCGGTCTTCGTCGGCGAAGTGGTGAACGCCGGCGTTGTCGGGGAGTCGCCCGGGCGACCGGAGGAGGGAACCCTGTCGCTCAGGGATCTCGGCGACAGCATCTTCTACGGCGGTTAGGTGCTGTGGACAGAACGAGAACCAGCCTCTTCTACGTCGCAGGTTATCTTCTGGTGGGCGGAATGGGCTTTCTGTGGGTGCCCGAGACCATGCTCGAGGTCTTTCTATCGAACGGTGAGTACAGCGATGTGATGGTTCGCTTCGTGGGTCTTCTCTTGCTGGCCCTCGGTGTGATCGTCGTTCAAGTCATACGGCTGCGGCTCGATGCTCTGTATCCAACAACGCTGATCATGCGCGCGCTCATACTGCTCGGCTTGCTGGTCTTCTTCTTGTTGTATCGAGACCCGCTGATGCTGGTCCTGTTTGGCATCGTGGGTATGGGTTTCGCCTATACGATGACTTGCTACGTCTTGGACAGGTCATCGGACGCCACCTCGGTCTGAGATTAGCGGAGGGCCAATATGGCTGACTTGTCAGAGGCGGTCGCCGACTTTCTCGCCCAGCGTCGAATCGCGGTGGCGGGTGTGTCCCGCAGCAAGAACGAAGCTGCAAACGTGATCTACCGCAAGCTGCGCGATTCGGGATACGAGGTCTTTCCCGTCAACCCGAACGCCGGTGAGGTGGAAGGCGACCCGTGTTACTCTGATCTCGGGTCCGTTCCCGGCGGGGTCGACGGTGTCGTCGTCGCCACGCATCCGGACATTACAGGTCAGGTGGTGCGTGAATGTGCGGAGCTCGGGATTCCCCGTGCCTGGATGCACCGGTCGTTCGGTCAGGGTAGTGTCTCCGAGGACGCGGTGGATTTTTGCCGCGAGCACGGGATTACCGTCATACCGGGCGGGTGTCCGATGATGTTCTGTCGGCCGGTCGATGTCGGGCACAGGTGCATGCGCTGGGTCTTGAAGCTGACGGGGGGTCTACCCAAAGCGGTGTAGGCTTAGAGCCAACATGATTGCTTTTTCTTGTCCATGAAACGCATCCTCGTTCTCGGTGCCGGCCAGAGCACGCCCTATCTCACCCACCGCTTGCTGCAACGCGCGGAGGAGCATGATTGGGAGGTCACGGTGGGTGACATCGATCGTGATCTTGCCAAGAAGCGGATTGCAGGCCACCCGTGCGGCACGGCGATTCGCTTCGATGTGACGGACGAGCTGGTGCGGTCGACTCAGATCGCGTGGTCGGATGTCGTCATCAACATGCTGTCACCGGCATACCAGGACTTGGTGGCGTGGGACTGCGTGGCGCATGGCCGCCATATGCTCTCCGTCTCGTATCGGGACCTTTCCGTTCGAAACCTCGATCGCGATGCTCGGCGGAAAGGCGTGCTACTTCTGTGCGAGCTTGGGCTCGATCCGGGAATCGACCATATGTCTGCCATGTCGGTGATCACGCGAGTGCGGGCGGCAGGTGGGCGGATCGTGCGCTTTCGCTCGTACGGCAGCGGCGTGCCGGCGCCTGGCCAAGAGCACAATCCGCTGCGCTACGTGATCACCTGGAATCCACGCAACGTGGTGATGGCCAGCGAGCAGGGTGCCCAGTATATGGAGCACGGGAAGCTAAAGATCGTGCCATGGCATCACGTGTTTCATCATACCTGGCCCGTTACTGTGGACGGGCTAGGTGTCTTCGAAGCATATCCCAATCGGGACTCCATCGCCTATATGAAGACCTTCGGGCTGAACGATGTCGATACGATGATCCGAGGCACGCTGCGCTATCCAGGCTGGAGCGAGACATGGGAGAAGATCGTGCGTTTGGGTCTTCCAAACGAGAACATGCGGATCCCGAACCTAAGCCGGCGAACCTACGCGGAAGTCACGGAGATGTTTCTGCCGATGACGAACGTCGATGAGCCTTTGGAAGAGCGGGTCGCCCAATTCCTCCAGATCAGCCCGACGGGACGGATCATGGAGAACCTTACGTGGCTGGGTCTGTTCTCCGATGAGGAGATTGGCTGCAGGGGAGAGACGCCAGCGTCGATGATGATTCATCTGCTCGAGCAGAAGCTTCCACTGTCGCCGGGGCTGCAGGACATGGTGATTATCCTGCACGAGCTCGATGTGGAGTATTCGCGCGAGGAGAAGCGAGAGCGCGTTACGTCTACGCTGGTCGCCATGGGTGAAGCGGACGGTTTCACAGCGATGGCAAAGACCGTCGGACTGCCTACGGCCATCACAGCGGAACTGCTGCTGCAAGAAGAGCTCGAACTGGCGGGCAGTCACATCCCGACCCACGCAACGATCTACGAGCCCGTGCTGAGGGAATTGGAGAAGGAGGGGTTGAAGTTCACCGAGAAGGTCAAACCGTTGGACTGAATATGGAACTGACAAGCCTCGGTATTGTCGGCCGATCGAGTAAGGACCACGAGTATCGGGTACCGATCCACCCCGACCACTTCGATGTGATTCCCGAAGCGATCGCCGAGCGGCTGATCTTCGAGCGCGGCTACGGAGAGCGGTTCGGCATTCCGGACGCCGAGTTGGACAGCCGCTTTGGCGGGCTAGCCGATCGAGGCGAGCTGCTGGGCGACTGCGACGGAGTCCTGCTCCCCAAACCTGTTCCCCGGGATCTTGAAGAGTTGCGAATTGGTGGTGTGCTGTGGGGTTGGCCTCACTGTGTCCAGCAAACGGAGATCACGCGGGTAACAGTGGAGCGCCGCCAGACGCTGCTTGCCTTTGAGGCCATGTTCGTCTGGGAGGGAGATGTCCGCGGGGTACACCTTTTTTACCGTAACAATGAAATGGCAGGCTACTGTGGGGTAATTCATGGGCTGAGTCTGATGGGTCAGGACGGCCACTACGGTCCCTCGTTACGGGCCGTGGTACTGAGCTTTGGCTCCGTCAGCCGCGGGGCGATACGGGCGCTGCGCGGTCTTGGCATTGCGGATCCCCACGTGTACACGCAACGCCCGCCGGTGGAGGTCGGCGACAAAGTTCTCGGCTGTCGCTACGGGCAGATGGTACGTCACGAGGATGGCCGCGTCGTGGCCATCGAAGAAGATGGCACGGAGCGTCCGCTCGTTGTGGTTCTTGCGGAGGCGGATGTTATCGTCAACGGCATCCTTCAGGACACAGATCGTCCTTTGATGTTCTTGCACAAAGGTGAGCACGCCCGATTGAAGCGTGGTAGCCTGATCATCGATGTCAGCTGTGATTTGGGTATGGGGTTCCCATTCGCGCGACCGACTTCATTCGAGAAGCCCATGTTCAGAGTGGGGGCTGCGACGTATTACGCCGTGGACCACACTCCGAGCTACCTGTGGCGTAGCGCCTCATGGGAGATCTCGAAGGTCGTCGTGCCGTACCTGGAAAGAGTAGTGGGCGGACCGGAAAGCTGGGAAGCAGATGACACGCTGCGCCGGGCGATCGAGATTCAGGACGGCGACATCCGTAATCCCAAGATCCTCACATTCAGGCAACGCAACGCAGCGCGGCGATAGGGAATGCTGCAGTGACACGGCTCGTGGCGGGACCTGTCGGTCGAACACCGCCCTTCCCGATCGACGCCGTCGTAGTGGAAGATGACACCTACATGGTTCTTGGCGCCGATGTCGTAGTTGAGGAGGAACACGAACCGGTAGACGAGTTGCTGGATCGAGCCGCCCGTCTCGAACCCAAGTCGTTGGGTGCTGTTGTGGTGACGGATAAGTTTCCACTGCTTCTTCATGCTATTGTGCACGACCTGGGTCGCGAACCGACTTGCCGTGAAGAGTGGGTAGCGAGTGCTCTGGATACGATCTTGCGTGAATCTGAAAAGAGGAAGCTGAAATCGCTCGCCCTCCCGATGCTCGGTGTGGGCTGCGGATCGTTGGCGCCGCGGCGTGTCGCACAACTGTTGGGCAGGGCGTTATCGGAGAACGCCCCGCTGCATCTGAGACATGTCTGGTTGGCGACCGGTGATCTGAGCGCCAACGACGCCGATGAGCTGAGACGGTGCGGATTTGAAATCAGTCGTTGACAACCGCCGCACTAATCGAGGAAGTCGGCGGCAGTTAGACAACGTACCCACCACTGAGTAGATTGCCGGGTGTGGGGAACTTGGCCGCCGATCAACCGATCCGACCTGCGAGTCTCGGCTTTTCCAAGGGCTTGGAGCCGCCAACTCTCCGACGCCTTCTGGGTCTAATACCTGTCTTTATGGCCCCGCTGCGGCCGCTTCCTGAAGAGGCACGCCCCGCCATCTTCGCGCCGCCCAACTGATCCCGCTCGACGCGGGCTGAGGCTGTTGGGTGAGCAGAGGAGATGTGGCGGATGAAGCGACACCCGCAAACTGAATTTCACACGATTGTGTCACGACGAGATTGCTTGAGCGACTTGTGCAACACAGATATTCGCTCGAGCGTTGCTCGCGACCGTTGGAATGGAGACAACGATGAGTGAGATCACTGTACCTGCCGATCAGGTATTCCCCATACTGAAAGACAACATTTTGGTTGATGGGTTCCATATCGTGATCGACCTGCAGAAGTCGCACGGGCCGATCATCGTGGACGCCCTCGAGGGTAAGGAGTACCTGGACTGTTACGGCTACTTTGCCACGCTACCGATTGGGCATAACCATCCGAAGATGGAGGATGAGGGCTTTCGTCGTTCACTGATGACGGCGGCCCTGGCCAATCCCGCGAACAGTGACATCTATTCGCGAGAGTTCGCCGCGTTTGTAAGAGTATTTCGCGAGGTCGCCGCGCCGGATGAGTTTCCACACCTCTTCTTCATCGCGGGCGGTGCGCTCGCCGTGGAGAATGCCATGAAGGCTGCGTTCGATTGGAAGGCTCAAAAGAACCGCGCCAAGGGTATCGACGGCGGCGCCGACAAGATCCTTCACTTTAAAGACGCTTTTCACGGACGGAGTGGATACACGCTCTCGGTAACGAACACGGACCGTGTGAAGATAGCGGACTATCCCAAGTTTGATTGGCCGCGGGTGTCCAACCCCATGGTCCATTTCCCCATCGACGAAGCTGTTATCGGAGCCGCGGAGGCGAGAGCAGAGCGGGAAATCGAGGCGGCCTTCGAGAATGACCCGCACGGGATTGCGGGGATACTGATCGAACCGATTCAGTGTGAAGGTGGTGAGCACCACTTCCGGCCGCAGTTTTTCCAGGCGCTTAGAAGATACGCGGACGAACACGAGGCGCTGTTGATCTTCGATGAGGTGCAAACGGGTATGGGCGTTACGGGTGCGATGTGGGGTTTCGAGCACTTCGATGTCACACCCGACCTCGTCGCCTTTGGTAAGAAGACTCAGGTATGTGGTGTGATGAGCACGTCGCGGATCGATGAGGTCGAGAAGAATGTGTTCACCTTATCGGGACGTATCAATTCTACCTGGGGCGGCAACCTCGTTGATATGGTGCGCTGCGCACGGTATCTGGAGATCATTCGCGAGGATGGCCTGGTAGAGCACGCGGCGCGAGTGGGTTGTGTTTTCATGCAAGGTCTAGAGAAGCTGCAGGCCGAGTTCCCGTTCATCGGCAACGTCCGCGGTACGGGGCTTCTACTCGCGTTCGACTTGCCGGATGGAGGTGTCCGAGATCAAATCCGCCAGGGTTGCTGGGACCTGGGGTTTGCGACTCTACCGTGTGGCCCACGTTCTTTGCGCTTCCGGCCGCCGCTCATCTTCAGCGATGCCGATGTCGTGCGGGCGCTGGAAGTCCTGAGGCAAGTGCTGTCGAAGATCTGACCTGCTTGAGGAGGATTAGCATTATGGTTCGCTTTTGCCTGCTTGCCCAGCTGTTTGCGCTCGCCGTAGCCTCGAGCGCGCTGGGTCAGGACCATCTGTCCTTGCTCGACCCGGCGCGGCGTGACCTGCTGCACGAGGCACTGAGCGGTGAATTGGCCAAGGAGCACGTCATCCAGATCACTCGCCATCACCGGATCCAGGGTTCACGAGGCTACCGGGACGCGGCTAACTATGTGCTTGGGCAGTTGAGGGGATACGGGTACGGCGAGGACGGGGCCTGGATCGAGTCCTTTCCATCCGACGGCAAGATCGTCTACCAGACGTGGCAATCGCCTTCGGGCTGGGACATAGAATCCGGAGAGCTGCGGATGGTGGAGCCGTATGATGAGCGTATCGTCGGCTATCCCGAGATCGCCATGAGCGTTATCACCTATTCGAATCCGGGCGATGTCACGGCCGAGTTGGTGTGGGTTGGGGCCGGTACGAGCGATGCCGATTACGAAGGCAAGGACGTCGCCGGTAAGTACGTGCTGGCGACCGGTTACGGCGGTGAAGTGCACCGCCACGCGGTCATCGAGCACGGTGCTGCGGCCGTGGTGTGCTATCTCGACGATTACCGTGCCGACGAATACCCCGACATGCTGCAGTACACCGGCATGTGGCCTCGAAGTGACGAACTGGATCGCGTGACATTTGGCTTCAACATCACCAACCGCATGGGTGAGCGGCTCCGGTCGCTACTGGCGTCGGGGCGACGTGTCGTTCTCAGGGGCACGGTGCGGGGCATCGGGCTCGAGCCGTACTTCATGGACATCCCGGTCGCTCACATCGAGGGCAGTGAGAAAGCCGGCGAGGCACTCGTGTTCGTCGCGCACCTGGACCACCCCAAGGAGTCGGCGAACGACAACGCCAGCGGCTCCGGCGCGCTACTGGACATTGCAGCGACCTTGAAGACGCTGATCGATGACGGCCGCCTGCCGAGGCCGCGGCGATCTCTCTTGTTTCTGTGGGTTCCCGAGTGGCACGGGACGATGGCCTACATCGACAAACATCCCGAGATGGTCGGCCCCGAGTTGGGTGGCGGCTATCTGGCCAGCATGAACCTCGATATGGTCGGCGAGAATCTCGAGCTGTTGCACTCGCGGATGTACATCACGCGCAACCCGGCTTCCTTACCGTCCGTGCTGGACGATGTGGTCGAGAACATGGTGCAGATGGTGGAGCGGTTGAGCGTGCGAACGCCGCGCGGCAGCCTCTCGCAGCCCAACATCCGGATCACGCCCTACAGCGGCGGTAGCGACCACATGATGTTCATCGATCGCAAGATCCCGAGCATGATGATCGGTCATTCCGATTACACGCATCACTCGTCAGAGGACACACCGGACAAGGTCGATCCTGTCGAGCTCGAGCGTAGCGAGATCATCGCGACCGCGGCACTTCTTTACCTATCGGATTTGACGGAAGCAGAGGCTCTGGACCTGGTCGCTCTGGTGAGCGCCAACGGGGCGGGCCGGCTGGGGAATGCCGCGCGGCGCGCGAGGCGCCTCATGACCGAGCCTTCCGAGTCGGGCCCGCACCAGGCGTTCTACGAGGCGCGCCGGGCGGTGGTGAACGCGGCGGCCTGGGAGAAGCAGGCCGTTGGCTCGGTCCTCCACTTCTACGAGTCTGCGAAAGTGAGAGAGGCGGTCGAGGCCGCTCACAGCCAAATCGAGTCGCAACAAGTGGAACTGATCGCCGCGCTGCGGCGGCAGCTGACGGCACCGGGCGCTGTGGCGCCCGCCGAGCGCATCGAGGAAACGGACAACCGCGTTGCTGTGCGACTGACCCGTGGCCCGCTGGATTTCGGTCTGCCGGCCAGCCAGCTGTCCGATCAGGACGCGGCCTGGTACTCCTCCGCGGAGTTCAGCTTGTCCGGGAACGCGCGCTTCGAGCTGGTGAACTTCATCGACGGAGTGCGTACGGTAACGGAGATCCGCGATGCGTTGAGCGCAGAGTACGGGCCCGTTCCGATCACGACGGTCGGCCGCTATCTTGACGATCTCGTAAAGGTCGGTGTACTAAGCTGGAGATAAGCCGAAAAACGAACATGAGATCTTTCACAGGAGGAAGGACCATGTCGCGAACCGCCCGCCTTCATCTATCGAGACGCAGTGCATGGTCGTACTTGTGCACCTTGGCTTTTCTTGTCGCGACTGCGGGTTGCTCCTCGCAGCCTGGCGGAGAGGGCCAGGTCGGTGGCGAGCGCGCGTTCGTGGAGCGGCTTGGGATCGATACACTGTCGGTCGAGGTCTTCACGCGTACGGCTGATGGATTTCAGGGTGACCTCCTCGTGCGCTCGCCGGTGACGCGAGTGGCGCACTACGAGGCAAGCCTGACGCCGGAGGGCACGATCAGCCAATTGATGGTGGATTGGAGCACGCCGCCGGAGAACCCGGGCGGGCCACCGCCGGTATCGATCACCGTCATGGTTGAGGGTGACAGCGCCACCGTAGACGTGGTGGCGGCCCGCAGCACCGGGCCGGTTCGGGTGCAGGTGCCTCTTGGCGTGATTCCAACGTTGGGGAAGACGCCTCTCTCGTTCGCTGTCTTCGAGCAAGCGACCATGCAGGCGGCGGCTAGTGGGTCGGACAGCTTCCCCGTCCACTTCCTGGACGCGGGCCGTGCCCGTATCGTCCCGAACGCGGTGAGACGGGTGGCGGCAGATACCGTGAGCGTCGATTTCTTCGGTAGCCCGATGCTCGCGCAGGTCGACGAGGCTGGTAGGGTGTTATGGAGGTCGGGCGAGCGAACGACGATGAAAGTCGTAGTCGAGCAGGTCGCTGAAGTGGATTTCGAGGCTCGGGAGGCGGAGTACGCTGCCCGTGACGCCCGGGGC
>JBDHAI010000043.1:0-14168 GCA_039588155.1 Gemmatimonadota bacterium
CTGGAGCGCAGCTGTTCCCTCACCCGTAACGGTGACCGCAAAGTTCGCCAGGTCACCCGTGGGTACGTAGGCTCCGGCGTACGG
The DNA here is from genome assembly GCA_039588155.1 of Gemmatimonadota bacterium. GTDB lineage: Bacteria > Gemmatimonadota > Gemmatimonadetes > Palauibacterales > KS3-K002 > JBDHGH01. The sequence continues at coordinate 85 of JBDHAI010000043.1, forward strand.
GATCAGGTCCACCTGGATCTGGGCCACGGACGTGCTCGCGCCCGCCAGCACCAGTCCCAGTGCCGCCGGCAGTATTTTCCTGAACATGAGTCCCCCTCCGTCTGAAGTTGCTCGGCTGGGGCCGGGTAAGCTGCAGCCCACTACGGCGGCATCGCTTCGGAGGTTTCCACTCGGCGCGCGACTACATGCGCTTATAGCTCGGACCGCTGCCGCCCTCCCGCGGGGTCCAGCGCGGCCCGAGGATATCGGTCGCCTTGCAGTCGATACAGTTGGGCGGATTGACGACCAGCTGGTCGCCCTTCCGCTCGTAGACGGCGGCCGGGCACATGTGCTGGTAGAGATCGGCGACCTCCGGCGGTACGTTCTCATCCACGATGAGGTGCGACGGTATGTCGTCGCGTGTGGTGTTGCCCGAGCGGAAAACGGCATCGACCTTGCTGAAGGTGAGAACGCCATCGGGGGTGAACTCGGCCGGCGGGGTAACCTGGCGCGCCTCCTCGGCGTCGGCGGGCACGTCGATTCGACCGCCGAACAGCGCCCCACGTGTCGCGGTCATCAGCGCCGCCTTCGCACCACCGCGATAGAACCCCGACTTGAAGGCGAGCCGCATATTGCGGGTCTTGTACAGATCTTTACCGACGTAGCTATCCCGAACAAAGGCGTCGTAGTTCGCCAATCCGGCCGCCGACGTTTCTTCGTTCTTCAGCGCCTCGAATATCGTGCGCGCCGCGAAGATGCCGGATTGCGCCGCATAGTGAATCCCCTTCAGCGACGGCACGTCCACGAACCCGGCCGCATCACCGGCGATGAGCAGTCCGTCGCCGTGCAGACGCTCCGGCAACGAGTAGTACCCGCCCTCGGGTATCGTTTTCGCGCCCCACTCCACCAGCTCTCCGCCTTCGAGAAGCGGCGCGACGATCGGATGTTGCTTGAAGCGTTGCAGCAGAACGTGCGCATCGAGTGTCGTTTGCCGGTAGTCGAGACCGACGACGAGACCTAGCGACAGAAGGTCGTCGGCCAGCGGGTAGACCCAACTGCCACCGAAAGCATCCTTGGGTAGCGGCCAACCGAGAGTATGAATGACATGCTCGAGCGGCCGTTTCACCTCCCAAAGCTCTTTCACGCCGAGGGCGTAGATCTGCGGATTCGGCGATCGAATGCCCTGCCATTCCATATAGGCCTGAGTCAGCGGACCGCGGGTGCCCTCGGTCAGCACCGTAACGCGGGCGGTGACATCGGTGGGCGGCATGTAACCATTCCCGGGCTTTCCGTCCCGGTCGAGCCCTGCCGGAGTGGTACGTATCCCGATAACCGAATTCCCATCGACCAACAGCGAGTCCGCAGGAAAGCCGGTGAAGACGTTGATGCCCGCGGCTTCCGCGCGTTCGCCTATCCAACGGACGATCTCGCAAATCGACGCCACATAATTGCCTTTGTTATGCATGGTGGGCGGCGTCGGGATTCGACGACCGCCCCGCCGCGACAACATGTAAACCTGGTCTTTGGGCGCCAATCGCCGGAACGGCAGGTCCGCTTCGGTGACGTCGGGGAAGAGCTCCCTGAATGGCTGCGGGTTGACGATGGCGCCGGATAAACAGTGTTCGCCCAACGACTCCGCCTTCTCCAACACACCGATCTCCAAATCGCCCAGCTCCCCGCCCGCTTCGGCGTCTTGCTTGACCAGTCGGGCCAGCTCGATGGCGCCGGCGAGCCCGGCCGGGCCGCCGCCCACGAACAGCACGTCCATGGGCACGGCCTCACCGTCGGGAGGCTCGCTAACGATCAGGCGTTCGGTTGGCAGTGCAGGCTGATAGTCCGCCGGCTTGACCTTATTCAGAGGCTTGTTCGCGTTTGTCATCGCTTTCCCAAAGTTCGTGGGGCGTCCGCAAGCAGCGCGGTCTGGACTGGCGTCAAGATGCGCGCTTCAGGCGGCCCGCCGCAACAGAGTGGAGACCTCGACACGAAGACCTTATGTTGGCTCATCGATCCTGAGGACCGTGAGATTGCGCATGAAGATTGTCGAAGAACTGGTGATAAGAGCCGCGATCAAGGAGCCGGAAGCGCTGGCCGCTGCAGAACTCGCTTTTCGCGCCCTGGCGGAAGACCGAGTCACGCTTCCGCCACCCATGGGTCTCGATATTCCGGAAGTCGAAGGCGAGGTGCACGTTAAGTCTGCCTATCTGCGAGGCGCACCGATATTCGCCGTGAAGATCGCCTCGGGCTTCTATCGTAATCTCGACAAAGGCCTACCGACCGGTGCCGGTCTCATCCTCGTCTTCGACGCCGCGACCGGCTTCCCCCTAGCCCTACTGGCCGACAATGGATACCTCACCGACTTGCGGACCGCCGCTGCCGGCGCTCTGGCGGCCCGCCTGCTCGCTATCGACCGGCTGGGCACCGTCGCCGTCCTCGGAAGCGGCGTTCAGGCCCGCTTCCAGCTCCGCGCCCTGTCGGGCGTCAAGCGCTGGGAACGCACGGTCGCCTGGAGCCCCGACCGCGGCCACCTCGAGGCCTACTGCACGGAGATGGAGGCTGAACTGGGGTTGCCGTTCGTCGCCGCCCAGAGCCCCGAAGCGGCACTTCTGGGCGCCGACCTGGTGATCACCGTGACGCCGAGCCGCCGGCCGCTCTTCGATGCCGCGGCCATGGGTAACCACGCCACGGTCATCGCCGTTGGGTCCGACGGCCCCGACAAACGCGAGCTGCCCACCGAGGTATTAGCCAGAGCTGACAAGATCGTGGTTGACAAGCTCAGCCAGTGCATCGCGTTGGGTGAGGTTCACCACGCGGTCGCGGAAGGGGCCGTCGATCCAACCGCCGTCCACGCGGAGCTGGGCGAGCTGATCGTCGGCACCAAGCCCGGCCGCGAGGGCGACGAGCTGATCATCTGCGACCTCACCGGGGTCGGCGCCCAGGACGCGGCCATCGCGCAAGTCGCCTGGGAGAGACTGGCTGGCGAGAAGGTGAAGAGTGGAGAGTGGAGAGTGGAGAGTGAAGAGTGAAGGGTGAAGAGTGAAGGGTGAAGAGTCTGGAGTGGCCCACTCTTACTTTTCACTTCTTACTCTTCACTCTTTACTTCTCTTCACCCACGCGCGCCTCTCGCACGAACCCGCCCTCAAACCCCCCACTCTTCGCCGTGCCAGCACATCTCCCAGAACTGCCACTCGTACCGGCTCGAGAGGACGAAGATCTCGATCAGCTTGTTCTGCTTCTCCGGCGGAGTGCCCGCCGCGAGCCTATCCATTTCGCCGCGCAGCCACTCCGACGCTTCGGAGAACTCGTCTGACGAGTACTGAGCGATCCAGTCGGCGTAGCGTTGATCTTGCGGTGGAGAGGCATCGGCCAGCCGTCGAGCCACGAACACGTAACCCCACGCGCACGGGAGGAGCGCGGCGAGCAGATCAGCCATGTCTCCGTCGGCAGCCGTACGGACCAGAAAATCGGTGTAGGCCCGGGTGGTAGGCCACATAGGCGCTCGCTCCAAGTCGTTAGCTGTCAGTCCGAAGCGCCCGGCATACTGGCGGTGCAGGTCCATCTCGGTGTTCAGCGTCAAGTTGAGCACCGCCGCATACCACGCCATCGAAGTCAGATTGTCGGCCTTGGCCACCGCCCAAGCGAAAACACGCGCAAATTCCTTCAGATACAGATAGTCCTGGAGCACCCAACGCTTGAAGCGCTCTTCTTCGAGCGTGCCGTCACCGATGCCTCTGACGAAGGGGTGCTCCAACTGCGCCTCCCAAATCGGCCGTGCCGCGGCCTCCAATTCGTCGGTAAATCGATGCACTTCAAGCTCCTTCCATGCCGGGCCAGTGCGGGCCGTCTGCCGCCATCTCCCAAAAGGCGAGCTCGTACTTCGCCGTCAACTCGAAGAGTTCTGCCATCCGTTCACGCTCCAGCGACCCGACGCCGTCCGCAAGTTCGTTGAGCTCGTCGTGCAGGTAATCAACCCAGCCAGCGAATGCATCGCTGGTCCAGTTTTCCACGAAAGGAAACCAGGTCGATTCTGGGGCGATGCCTTTTCTGACGACCATCCAGGACTCGTAATACGCCTTCTCGGCGACATAGAGGACCGTGTAGGCCTCAGCGTAGGACTTCGTGTAAGCGCTGGCGAGCAAGAACTGCACGTACGCATGGTTGATGAAAGAGGGCTGGATGCTCCGCAGCTCCACCCCCACCGCCTCTGCGCGCTCACGAAAGAGCTCCAACTCTTTCTCGAGCACTGGGAGGGCCTGAGCTAGAGCCGTACGGTGCACAGCCGGCGCTTTCGGCAACAGCGCCGAGATGAAGGGAATGGCGGCCTCGACGAACAGGTAGTCCTGCTGCATCCAGTTGGCGAAAGTCTCGTGGGCGATGGTGCCGTCCCGAGTCTCCTTTAGGAAACGGTGGTCGAGCATCACGTCCCAGATCGGCCGGATCCTGGCAAGTTGTTCCTCACAGAATCCCATGGCGTTTCCTCCCTGCGACGTTGAGTCACTAGACGTGGCAGAAGTAGAGAGGGATGGAGGGGGTTGGCTGACTCCCTGCGCCGGCATTACCCGGATCAGGTTCTAGGGTTTGTTCTCAGCCGGGATACTCCCCAGCACCCCTGTCACTGTCACTGTGAAGAAGAAAGGATAGGGCTTCCGAGTCGACCCGCAAGGGAGTGCGCCACCCGGGGGTGGTTCAGGCGGATTCTACGTTCCAGATTGCGGGCTTGACGAGAGTCCTACATACACTGCGAGGATCGACAACGCGATGGAAGAGAGACGCGCGCTTTACTTGTCCGCCGGTGGCTATCTATTGATGGCACTGCTTGGAATCGGGTTTGCGATGTTCGCACAGTCCGACGCCATCATGCTGAGCGGGTTCTTCTCACTGGTTTCCTTCGCCATTGGTCTGCTGACCGTGAAGGTGTCCAGGCTGGTCGAGGGGCCCGACGATGAAAGGTTCCATTTCGGCTATGCCTGGTTCGAGCCGTTCCTGAACACGATCAAGAGCCTCATCGTCTTCTTCGTGCTGGGATTCGCTCTTGCCTCCGGAATCGACGCGCTGCTGCATGGCGGCAAGCCGCTGCAGCCGGGTCCCGCTTTGCTCTACGCCGTGATCGCAATGATCTCTTGCCTTGCCATACACCTTGTTACGCGTCGATACGCCACAAAGACCGCATCGCCGCTCCTGGACGTCGACGCGAAGAACTGGCTGATCGATACCGTGGTGAACACCGGCATCGGTATCGCCTTTCTCTGCGCAATCTTTCTCAGCAAGAGCCAATGGTCATCCGCCGTACCGTACGTCGACCCGCTGCTGACTACCATCCTCGTCTTGGTGATGATCCGAATCCCGGCGCGCATGATCCAGGACAATCTAGGCGAGATGCTTCAGGCGGCGCCTACCCCGCCGGTGCAGACAGAGGTTCGGGAGCGCTTCGATCAGACCGTGAAGGGGCTGGCCTTCGAGAGGACCCGCATTCGCATGCTCAAGGTGGGTCGATTCATGTACCTACTCATCCATATTCTGGTGCCATCGGGCTTTAGCGTGTCGCGCGTCGGAGAGCTCGACGACATCCGTCAGCGCATCGCGGATGGGCTGGAGGGTGTTCACCCCCGGCTGTTCATCGACACGGTGTTCACTGAGAGGGAGGAGTGGGCCAGTTAGTGGCCGCGTTCAGCGGATTATCCGGTCCTGCCAGCCGCTCTTCCGCCACGTCTGGACCGTTCGCGACCAGACGGCCGCCTCCCAGAGCACCTTCGTCCCAAGCGAGACATCGCCGAGCGCAACCAGTGCCTCGAATTCTACGCTGTCGGCCGGATAGGACTCCTCGAAGCGCTCGCCGTCGATTTCGTATGAGACGAAGAACAAGTAGCTGGAGGTCTCCGGGTTGCGGATGAACACCCGGAGAATCAGAGAGCGCGTTTCTCCTTCTCCTTCCACCTCGAGGTCCGCGAACACCTTTGGCAAGTGGGCGAAATCGTGATTGGCGGCTTCTGACTCGAGCTTGGCTTGCCAGCTTTCCCAGAGGTCGAGACAATCGAGGCCGGCGTCGTCGAGCGCTCCACAAATCTCGACGTTATCCACCATCGTCTCCAGCACCGATGTGACGCCGCGCCAACCGTGGCGGTCGACCAGATGGTCGACGAGAGTGTATCCAACGGCGTCGATGACATCCTTGCCTAACTCCTCGCTGGCGCGGCTGTAGATTTCCAGATACTCGAAGTAGGTCGCTTCCTCCATGTAAGCGTACGCGCCCCAGAGCCAGCGCGGTTCGTGCGAGCCGAGCGACGGCTCGTAGCGCGCTCCCACCCAAGCTGCCAATCCCTCGCGAAAGACCTGATACGCTTCCGCGTCGTAAAGCGGCCCGACAGACCCACGGCCTGCCAGATGAGCGAGCTCTCGCGCGAAGATGGCCTCAGCGTAGCCTTCCTGTTCGAGGCTGAGCACGAGCCCCCCGGGTGTCGACCTGCTCAGGCCCGTCTTCACCAAGTTCACATTGATTGACGCCGGAAGCGCGCCGCCGAACAGCGAGTCGATATCCGCGTAGACCTCTTCGGCCGAGTCCAGGAAACCCCGAGCCACATCCTCCGCACCCTCCGGATAAGCGACCTCGACGTGTTCGCTCCGCAGTTGACCGCTGGCGGCTTGCTGTAAGAGGAGAATCGGTGCGCCGAACGAGCTGTCGGTGAAAACGAGCGCCGATGTGAGAGCGAGAGCAGCTACCGAGGGTCTAATCGAGGCCATGTTCCCTAACGGGCTGAGATGAGAAACTGGCGGTGCGCCGCGCGAACAGTGCCGCAATGGATCTCGACCGTGTCTTCGAACCTTTGCGCGTAGCCACCTGCCAGAACCACGGCCACAGGCACGCCAGCTGTCGCGGCGGTGGCGAAGATCAAAGCGTCCCGCCGCCGCAGCCCGTCGAGCGTCAGGGCGAGACCTCCCAATTGGTCCTCGCGGTAGGGGTCGGCGCCAGCCAGGTAAAACGCCAAATCCGGCTGCTGCTGCTCTAGTATCCGCGGTATGTGCTCCTCGAGCAGGGCCAGGTACCCCTGGTCGCCAGTTCCGTTGTCCAAGCCCAGGTCGAGATCCCCCGGCGGCTTCCACATAGGGTAGTTGAGTTCCTGGTGGATGGAAAAGGTAAAAACCTCTGGCTGGCCAGCAAAAATGGCCGCAGTTCCGTTCCCGTGATGCAAGTCGCAGTCGATCACGACCGCTCGCTCGATGGCACCCTCGTTCATGAGCGTGCGAACTGCAATCGCCACATCGTTGATCAGACAGAAGCCCTCACCGTGATCGGGAAAGGCGTGGTGAAAGCCACCCCCGAGGTGGACCGCCAGTCCATGCTCCAGAGCGAGCTGCCCGGTGAGAATCGAGCCACCCGTGCACAGCCACATTGCGTCACGCAGTTCCGGCGAGAAGGGGACTTCCAAGACCATCACGTCGTGCACAGAGAAGGCATCCCGCTTCATCTTCTCCATATAGCTATCGCTGTGCACCAGGGCGACGTGCTCATCCAGCGCAGGCTCCGGCCGCCGGATCTGCCCCTCGACGATCGTGCCCTCCTCCAGCAACCGGTTGCGAACCGCACGATACTTCAGCGTCGGGAAGACGTGGGGCCCGATATCGGCTTCGTACGCCTCGTGCCAGATGACGGGTAGTAGAGGTTCCATATCCAGCGGTGATATACAGACTCGAGTCGTAATCTGAGTCCGACGACGATCGGAAGCCAGTGGGCTCGACCAGGCCGCGAATCGGCACGACGCCCCCACGACTGCGTCGGCCCTGGCGTCGGCGGCGTTGCGGGGTGGCGAGTGGTGTCCGAGCGGTTAACTTGGGTCCGTGAATCTCTGGACACGACATCCGCTACGCTTCGCAGTGCACGCGGCCACCTGCGTCGTTGGGCTGGCCGTTGCCTGCGGCCCGACCGACACGGAGGAGTATGACGCGCAGGTGCGTGCGTTGGCGGAATCGGAACGAGCGTTCGCTCGCGCCGCGGGAGAGGTGGGGATTCGTGACGCGTTCCTCGCCTTCCTCAGCGAAGACGCGGTGATCTTCCGGCCGGGTCCAGTCGCGGCCGGGCCCTATCTGCGCGGAACGCCGGCGCAGCCGGGCCTGCTTTCCTGGGAGCCCGCCTTTGCTGACTTGGCCCAGGCCGGCGACCTGGGGTTTACCACCGGGCCCTGGGCGTTCAGGACGGATCCGGCTGGAGAGCCGTTGGCCCACGGCCAGTATTTCTCCTTCTGGAAGCAGCAGTCGGACGGCAGCTGGAAGGTGGTCATCGACCACGGAACGACCAACCCGCCTCCAGCCGTCGAAACGGTCGAAGCGGTCGAGACGCCAGGCCATAGCGATCGCGGGCGGAGGCGCGACGTCGATCCCGCGACCGAATTGGAGCGTTTGCTCGAGCGAGACCGCGCGTTCGCGGCCGCCACGGCGGTCCAGGGCAAACTCCAGGCGCTAAACGCCTTCATGACCGGAGACGTGAGACTGTTGCGGAACGGTCAGCAGCCAACCGCTGGTATCGAGGCGGCCCGGTCCCACGCGGTCGAGCGAACGGGCGCGATCAGCTGGCGAGTCATCGGCGGCGACGTGGCGAGTTCGGGCGATTTGGGCTACACGTACGGCGAGTACGAGCAGACGGTGAGCGGATCCGATACTCCGGCCGAGCGCGGTTACTACGTCCGGGCTTGGCGCCCGGCCGACGGCACCTGGCGAGTGTATGTCGACCTGATGAGCTCCCTCCCACCCTCGGGCGGCTAAGACCCCATCCTGCTGCACATCTGGCTGGCAGCCGCACAGAACCGCCGGTATATTGCCGAAATCATGACAAATTCGGGCGGACACCGACGTCGCTACGGCGACAAAGAAGTCGGCCTCATACTGAAGCGGGCCGCTGAATTGCAGCGACAAGAACCGGCGGCCGCTGCGGAAGGCGGCGGATTGTCACTCGCCGAGTTGGAGGAGATCGGCGCAGAAGCGGGCATCGACCCGCGGCTGCTGCGCCGTGCAGCGGAGGAGCTCGAAGCGAGCGGCGCAGCTTTCGCGGGCGAAGGCGCGGCCCGCGCGCTCGGCGCCCCGATCGCCATCAAGTACGAGCGCGTCTTGAGCGGTGAGTTCCCGGAATCGGAGTTCGAGCGGTTGGTCCCCGAGATTCAACGCGCCGCCGACGGCCTCGGTCAGGCCGGCGTGCTCGGCCGCACCCTCACCTGGCAGTCCACGAGCCGAAATAACGAGCGCACTCTGCACGTCTCGATCAGTTCTCGGGATGGAAAGACGCGGATTCTCATCGAGGAGCGACTCGGCCAAATGGCGGGACAGCTGTTTGGTGGCCTCATGGGCGGCCTTGGCGGCGGCATGGGCCTGGGCGTTGGCCTGGGTGTCGGTATCGGTGCTCTGGGCTCCGCCGTGTTCGCCGTCGCGTGGCCCATAGGTGCCATCACCGGTAGTTACCTGCTAGCACGCTCCATCTACCGCACCTCCGTCCGGCGAAGACAGCGCGCGCTCCGCGATCTGCTCGACCGGCTCACAGAAGAAGTCGAGAACATGAACGAAGGTCGGGCTCTAGAGGACCACAGGGGAACGGCCGAGCTATCGAGCGGCTGAAGGCGACGGAATTCACTGGAAATTTTTCGGTGGAATTAGCCAAAGGATCCGCTACATTCGCCGCATGACAATGACAACGGCTTTACCACCGGCTTCTGAGATGTACCGCGCCCTTTGCGCGCGGGACGCGTCGTACGAGGGCGTGTTCTTCGCAGCGATTCGCACCACCGGCGTCTTCTGCCGGCCGACCTGCGCGGCGCGGAATCCACGCAGCGAGAACGTCGAGTATTACAGCAGCACCCGGGACGCGTTGCTGGCGGGCTATCGCCCCTGCAAGCGCTGCGAACCTCTACAGCCCGACGGGGACACACCGGGATGGCTTCGCCCCTTGTTGAACGCCATCGAGGAAGACCCGTCGCGCCGCTGGAAGGACGTTGACCTCCGGGCTATTGGCCTCGACCCGGGCCGGGTCCGCCGCTGGTTCCAGGCGAATCACGGCATGACCTTTCACGCCTACCACCGGGCTCGGCGCTTGGGGCTTGCCCTTGGCCGCCTACGCCACGGCGAAGACCTCACGCGTGCCGCCTACGACCACGGGTTCGAGTCGCTCAGTGGCTTTCGCGAGGCGTTCGGCCGGGTCTTCGACAACCCCCCGGGTCGCAGCCGCACCGCCGGTATGGTACACGTGACCCGGCTCCTCACGCCGCTAGGCCCGATGGTGGCGGCCGCGAACGACGAGGGTATCTGCCTGCTCGAGTTCGCCGAGCGGCGGATGCTCGAGACGCAGCTCCAACGGCTGAAGCGCCGGGTGGGCGGCGAGCTCGTGCCTGGCAGCCACGATCTTATCGCACAGCTTGATGACGAGCTGTCGAGCTATTTCGAAGGAAAGCTCCGGGAGTTCACCGTCCCCTTGGTCTATCCGGGTACGCAATTCCAAATCGCCTGTTGGGAGTACCTGCGCACGATTCCTTACGGAACGACCCGCACCTACGCGGACGAAGCGACCGCCATCGGGAAGCCGAGCGCGACACGCGCCGTGGGCAGTGCGAACGGCGACAACCGCATTGCCATCATCATACCCTGCCACCGTGTGGTCGGCAGCGACGGCAAGCTCTCGGGTTACGGCGGTGGGCTATGGCGCAAGCGCTTCCTGCTCGATCACGAGCTGAAGCATTGCGAGGGATGGCTCGAATTGCAGAGTTGACCGGCGACGCTACCTACCTGTCGCCTGAGAGCGTCGCTATCGCACGGCGCGCCGACTCCACCTGGGGCTGGAGCTCCGGGTCGGCGCTCTCCCACAGCTCGATCAGCTTGCCGTAATAGTACATCGCCTTCTCGGTCTCGCCCCTTTCCTCAAAGAGCGAGGCGAGTCGCTGGTAGGCCCGGGCGAGACCGTAGGAGTCATTCCCCACCCGAAACATCCACGGTGTGGTGATGAAGCGCTCGTAGATTGCCACCACCGAGTCGGGTTCGCCGGCCGCGTCGTAGGTCATCGCCAGAGCCGGAAGTGCACATACGGTGCACGGCATCTCTCGGTCCCATGCTCTTAGACCGACGATCGCTTCCTGCAGCCGTCCCTCGGCTAGAGCGATCGCGCCATCGACGGCGCTCGCGAACGCGTTCGGCGCGTTGAGGATCTCCTCGTCCAGTGTCGCCTCGCGTTCCGTCAGGTACGCCCTCGCCTCCTCGGGTTTGCCCGCCCACGCGTGCTGCCATGCGAAACTCAGGTAGGGTCGATCCCTCGGGTCCAATGAAGCGAGGGGGTATTTCTCAACCGCCGCGGCGATCTTCTGCAGTCCACGCTCCGGTTCGCCTCTGAACCAAATGTCGATCCAGGCGAGATCTCTCGCATTTTCTAGGTACTCTGTGGCTTGACCCCGCTGCTCCTCGATCGCCATCGCGTCGCTTAGGTGCCGCTCGGCCTCTTCGAGCTTCCCCTGGACTCGAGCGAGCGTGGCCAGGCTGCCGCTCGTGTTCGCACGCCACAGCAGGCTCTCATTGCGATCTTCTCGCAACTTGCGGACGGCGGCCTCAGCTTTGTCGTAGTCGCCCCGCGCACTCGCCAAGGCGTACTCCGACATCTCGATCCTGAAGTGCCCAGGCGTCGCCCGCCGCATGCCGGCCAATGTGCTCTCCGCCGCCTCGAACTTGTTCTGCGCGATCTGTACGCCTATCAGGTTCTGGTACGTTATGGCGAAGCTGGAATCCACCTCGATGGAGCGACGGTAGAGTCCCTCCGCCTCGGAGAAATTACGGAGGTTGCCCAGCAGCAAGGCAAGCTGGTGTAGGGCATCATCGTCGTTAGGATACACCTCGAGCAAAGTGCGATAGGCGCTGATCGCCGCCTCACGGTCACGCGTGATGGTCAGATGGTAGACCCCGATCGTGTTGTAGCGCTCCTTGTCGGGAAGCCGATCCCGGTACTGATATGCCTTGGTCGTCGCTTCCATCGCCCGAGCTCGCTGCTCGCCGCGATTGTTCAAAGTCGTCCCGAGTTCAGCCCACGCCGCCGCAAACGTCGAGTCCAGGACCAGCGCTTCCTCGAGCAGCAAAATCCCTCTCGGGACTGCTACGGATCGTCTTGAACGATTCGCCGATCCGCTCGCGAATACTTTTGGAGAGTCTGTCAACGGCCTCTACCACATCGTCATCGCCCTTGGCCGTTTCACGAAAGCCAGCGATCACTTCGCCGGACTCCGCGGCGACGATCTCTGCAGCGACGATGTAGCTGCTGCCCAGCGCGCCCACCTCGCCCGCGATGACTACGGGTAGTCCCTCTCGTATGGCCACCTCTCGCGCCAGACTCAAGTCGAGAGAGGTACCGGGATCCCTTTCCATCCGCCGCAGCACGCCCTCGATCCACTCGGGCTCGGCGACCGTAACGATGGAAGACTGGGCGAGGTCGATGCGGAATGTCTCCGTGACCACCTCCGCCATCAGCGCATCGTTGGTCTTATTGGCGAAATCAGCCAGTAGGATGCGCTCGCGCTCCTCGAGTACGCCGGCGGCGACCAGTGAACCCACCGGCCCGATCCCCAGCACTCGCGCGACCATGAAGCTAGTCGTGACAACCCCCAGGAAAGCAAAAGCCAGAACTCCACCGAGGATCGCCTTCCGCCAGGTAAACCATTGCCTCGCGACGTCACCCGCAACGGGCGTGGGCGCGGGAGACACCGCGGTCGGCTCAGCCACTTCGCTCTCCGGCTTGAGACCCTCGGGTTCGCGCCGGGATACGCCCTGGACGAGCGCGGTCGCGACGATGACGGGGAAGCCGATGATGAGCAGCACGATCGCGCCGGCGAAGACCCAATCCGGCAACCCGACCCGGTCGCTCAAGAGATCGACCGCCTCGAGGGCGGCAAACGAGGCGCCCAAGTACACTAGCACGACCCGGATCAAGCGCGCGTTACGAAACGTCTCGCCGATATCTCGAAGCGTCCAACTGCTCATCTTCACATCCAGTGCCGAGCCGCCCGAAAGCGACGGGCTTCAGTTAGCGTCCCAACCGACCCGAAGGGCTGAGGTGGTTCAAGATCAGCGTTACCTCCTGATCCACCAGGCCCCAAAGCTGGGAAGTCTAAGTGACCGTGGGGTGAAGGACAAGAAAGCGTTGCCAAGCTAACAAGACGATCGCTCACGCTTCGCCGCCGGAAATGCCGTCTTCGGCAAGCTTATCCACGTACTCGATGATCTTCTCGGTCAGCTCAGCGGCGAACTCGAGGTCCGGGTTGGCGGCGGCGGACAGCGCCTTGACCACGATGTGGGCATTCCCGGCCGGCGTCTTTTCCAGCATCACCCAGACCTGGGCGTCACGAGGGCCCCCTCGGCCAGACAGCCGACGGTTCTGACTGTCCTGGCTGACCTCGTAGGCGGTTCGCCGAATTTCGAAGAACAGGAAGGCGCGCTCAGAGGCCAGATAGGTGCGGTCGAGGGAGGCCGGAACGATGGTCTCCGCTCCCTGCTCGGTGCGAACGACCAGGTCGGCGTACTGACTCGATGAGGGCGCACAGCCGGCGAAGGCGACGAGCAGGGCCGCGGCGATGAAGAGCCGCATTCGCGGTCCCTCCAAGTTAGCCGGCGCCGGCAAGCAAGGTCTCGAGCTCTTCCCTGGGCACAGCGCCTACGCGCCGCGCCGCCTCTTTCCCTTGCACGAAGATGATCAGGGTAGGTATGCCCTTGATGTCGAACTCTCGGGCGGTCTGCGGATTCCGGTCGGTGTCGAGCTTCACCACCAGCGCATCGCCCATGTGGGAATGCGCGAAATCGTCGAGGACCGGTGCCATGATCTTGCAGGGTCCGCACCAGTCGGCATAGAAGTCGACCACAACGGGAACCTGAGAGTTGCCGATCACCTGCTGGAAATCGTCATCCGTCGTCCTCACCGGGCGATCGAGGAGAATCGGTCGACCGCACTGGCCGCATTTGGGTTTATGACCGGCCCGATCGACATCGACCCGGTTGAGCGTCAGGCAGAACTGACAGCTGACCGTGACCTTCCGCGTCCTGTTCTGAGTCTTGTCCGTCATGCCCCGAAATATATCCGCTGAACCGAGCCTGGGAATGTGGGCTTC
>JBDHAI010000044.1:0-12025 GCA_039588155.1 Gemmatimonadota bacterium
ATCCCGTTCCGGCGCGGCGGCATTTTCGGCCGGGGTTCCGAGGTCCGTTTCGACTATCTGCCGACCCGGGCCAACACGATTGCCGTGGGCGTCAACCTCCCCCTCTGGGGCCGCAACATTGGCCAGACGCGTCCGAAGCGGGACGCGGTGAAGTTAGGGAACCCACCGCTCAGCGAGCTGGAGCTCCCAGACCGGCAGCCGGCGCTCGATGAATCTATCGCAGATCTGCGGGAGGGCGCGGGCTGGATCACGCGCCTGGCGATGCCGTTCACGGACAAGGGAGGAGCCGATCCGCGCGAGGCGTATGTCGAGACGGTGGCGGAGCTGGGGGCGCATATCGCAGAGACAGGACCGCGCTTCCCACGCGGGCGAAACTTCAACGAGGAGATCCGCGTCTTTCACGAGGAGCTCGACCGCGCGTTTTCAATAGCCTCCGAAGGCAGCGTCATGCCTGTGGGCGAGAGCAGTGCTCGTGGCCGCAGGGTCAGCGCCGCGGCGAGACGGATCTTGCTCGACGAGATCATCTTCCGCTACAACCGGCTGCTGGGCCAGCGGAAATCCAACGACTCGCTGGAGGAGTTCGTGGCTGTCGGACACGCGGAGTTCGGCCGCTGGCTGCTGTCGGAGTCGGGGGTCCCCGAGGAGCGCTACCTAGAAAGCTTCTTCGTCTTTCAGAGTCTCGTGGACATCGTCGAGGAGATTCGGGAAGAGCAACGTGAGCGTTGGGATGATTCTCGCCTCGTCTGGCTGCCGCTCCAGCTCGGGCTCAAGCCCGAGGAACACGACAGCCAGCAGGAGTTGGACGACATCATCGAGCGGGCGGTCGATCATCGCTTCACGGATGGGAATCGCGTTTGGTACGTGATGAACGAAGAGTTCCAGCTCGAGATGGCTCGCTCTGTGCTCCGCGCCGAAGATTACCACGTACTCTGGATCCACGACTTCCGTGGCAAGAACGCGGACGGCGAACCGGACGAGCTGGCTTTCCGGCACGTCGTCGACTCCTACCTGGCCGCACTGACACAGCGTGTCCGTGAGTACGACGCTATGGGCAAGCTGCCGATGTACTTCATTTTTCTCGACCAGCATTATTTCGAGATCAACAAGAGCCGGCTCTTCCTCCGCGTGCTACTCGATCCGCTGAATTACGAGCTGAGCCTCCCCGAGGGCTACGAGGAGTGGGAGGCCGAGCTAGCGGCCGCACAAGAGAGTCTGCGGCAAGCGGTCGCCGAGTCGCGCTTACTGCAAACCGAAGCGAGCCAGTACGGTAAGAAGTGGTTGGGTAACCGCATCAAAGTGCACGTCAACATCACGAACCCGGCGGATTGGTCGTTCAACAGCCTGCATGTGGCGGGGATCCTCCCGATCCCCGACAACCTGATGCGGGACCACCGCAAGATCGCCTTCTACGACATCACGGAGGACGACCCCTACCATGGCCTGTCGATGTACACCGGTATGGGAATCGGCGAGCACTATGCTGGGCGGAACTGGGAGGACCGTGCCATGGTAATGAAGGGGCCCGCTTCGCTCGCCGTTAAGGACGCAGCCCGCAGACTACTGGAAAACCAGGGCTTCACTCCCGAGGAGATGCCCATTCCGTTCCGCGCTAAGCCGATGCCGGCGAATTACGGCGCCAGGGTCGACAGCATGATCCAGGAGCATCGCCGGGATTTTGGAGTCCCTCCCGGCCGTGCGCTCGAGCTGCACAACGAGACGGGCTTCGTGCCGAAGCCGATCAACGTGGCCAAAGCGGTACTCTACAGCCTGATGCCCTCCGGCTCCCTGCTCAAAATCCCCGACTCGCTCTGGCAGAGTTACGTCTACGGATCGTTGCTGGCCGGAAGCGCCCTGCGGGGCTGCAAGGTGCTGATTTTCGCACCCACCCTGTCATCGGCGCCCAGCAGCGCGGCGCCGACGATGGCGCGGGCCCACGGCCTGTTCAGCGCGCTAGTGTACCACCAGAACGAGCTGAAGGGTCAGATCGAGTCTGCGGGTGGGATGATGAGGATCGGCCTCTACTCGCCGAGAACCGGCGTTGGAAATCTGCCTGGCCGCATCGGCCAGGCGCGTGAATCGGCGGAGCGCTGGCTAGCGGACGTGTACCCGAACAACCCGGCTATTCAAGCCGCAATCGACAGCCTCGATTACCTAATGGAAGAAGCGGGCTGGAGCGCGGATTACCTGGTCGGCGCCGATACGACGGCGTCCCCCAAGCTCCACCTCAAGGCCAACTTTCTCATCTCGGGGCCGGCCTGGGATATGTTGATGGCTCGGCCGGAGTGGGGAGCGGTCACTCGCGAGTACCTGATCCACCTCGCACGACAGACTGGACCGGCATCGGAGCGCCAGGATTCCCGCGACCTACCCACGGCCCTGGCGAAAGCGGTCCGCGAGCTCACCCTCGCCGTCGAGGCCGAGTTTCCACTGGCGGAACGAAGGTCTGAACCGGCCTACCTCACCGTCGGCTCGGCCAACATGGACTACCGCAGCATGGTCATGGACGGCGAGGTGATGGTGATCGTCAACAGCTGGGGGGCAATGCCGGGGCTCATCGACTTCCTGATCCTATCGGGACTCTGCGTATGGATTGACAGCCTGGAGGAGCTGGACGAGCTGTTGCCGCCTCCCGGCGGCTCGGCGCGGAGAATCGCCAACCTGATGAGGCTGGCGTTTTAGGGTGCTGACGAGTACCCGCATGGCCTCGCGCGCGAGGGGCGATGGACGCACCCGTTAGTCGCGTTCTGATCCTTTTCGCCCACCCGGCGCTCCATAAGTCTCGAGTCAATCGGGAGCTGGTGCGGGCGGCCCAAGAGGTGGCGGACGTCACCTTCCGCGACCTCTATGAAGCTTACCCGGACTTCGATATCGACGTGAAGGAAGAGCAGCGGTTGCTCGAAGCCCACGACATCATCGTGCTTCAGCATCCGTTCTTCTGGTACAGTACACCGGCGATCGTCAAAGAATGGGAAGACCTGGTGCTCGAGCACGGTTGGGCGTACGGCAGCGAAGGTACGGCGCTGCGCGGGAAGCGGATGTTGAGCGTAATCACGACGGGAGGGCGCGAGGTCGCGTACCAGAAAGATGGCTACAACCGCTTTACCATCCGTGAGCTGCTCGCACCCATCGAGCAGACCGCCCGGCTATGCGGCATGGAGTACCTGCCTCCCTATGTCGTCCATGGGACACATGGGATGACCCGGCCTCAAATTCTCGAACACGCCCAAGAATACAAACGACTGATCGAGGCGCTGCGCTGCGATAAAGTCGACCTCGAGGCGGCTATCGAATTACCGCGGCTCAACGCCGACCTGGATTCGCTCATCAAAAACTGATCGGGAGAGTCGATGCACGGCCAAGGATTCTTCTTTCAGGCCTTTGTCTATCTGTGCGCGGCGGTCATCTCGGTGCCGATCGCCAAACGCTTGGGGCTCGGCTCGGTGCTGGGCTACCTCATCGCCGGCATGGTCATCGGGCCGTTCGGCCTCGGGCTGATCGGTGAGGAAGGTCAGGACGTGATGCACTTCGCGGAGTTCGGCGTCGTCGTCATGCTTTTCCTCATAGGATTGGAGCTGCGGCCATCGCTGCTCTGGCGCCTGCGCGGACCGATCCTCGGGATGGGTGGCCTGCAGGTGGCGGCCACCACAGCGATCATCACCATCATAGGAGCCACCGCCGGACTGCCCTGGCAAACCGCTCTGGCCATAGGCTTGATCCTCGCCCTGTCCTCGACGGCCATCGTTCTCCAGACGCTCTCCGAAAGAGGATTGCTTGGCAGCGATGGTGGGCAAAGCGCCTTCTCCGTGCTGCTGTTCCAGGATATCGCCGTCATTCCCATGCTGGCGATCCTACCGTTGCTCGCCGTACAGCGCCACGACGGCGCGCTCGCTCATGCGGCGGAGGCAGGTGCGGAACATGCGACACCGTGGGTCGAGACCCTACCCGCCTGGGGGCAGACGCTGGCGGTCCTAGCCGCGGTCCTGGCCATCGTGCTCGGGGGTCGCTACCTGATGAGACCCGTGTTCCGCTTCATCGCACGGGCGCGGCTTCGCGAGATCTTCACCGCTGCTGCGTTATTGCTGGTCATCGGGATTGCGCTGTTGATGAGCCAGGTCGGACTGAGCCCAGCGCTGGGCACCTTCCTTGCCGGCGTCGTGCTCGCCGACAGCGAGTACCGACACGAGCTCGAGGCGGACATAGATCCGTTCAAAGGACTCCTTCTCGGTGTGTTCTTCATCGCCGTGGGCGCTTCGATCGACTTCGCGCTGATCGCCTCGCGTCCTGCCCTCATCGCCGGACTGGTCGTCGCGCTCGTTGCCCTGAAGTGGCTGGTGCTCTTCGCCGTCGGCCGCACGTTCAAGATGGGTTTCGATCAAAACCTGCTCTTCGCCTTCGCGCTGGCCCAGGGCGGTGAGTTCGGCTTCGTACTCTTCTCTTTCGCTACTCAAAACGGCGTCCTCGCACCCGAGATCGCCAATCCTCTGATCGCTGTCGTCGCGATTTCGATGGCGCTGACGCCGTTTCTGATGCTGTTCCATGAACGGGCCCTACAGCCACGCGTGGGAACGCGGGAGCGCGCCGAACGCGAGCCCGATGCCATCGCCGAGGAAAACCCCGTGATCATCGCCGGTTTCGGCGACTTCGGCAGCGTCGTCGGCCGACTGCTGCGAGCCAACGGTGTGGGCACGACCGTGCTCGAGTACGACTCCGATCACGTCGAGCTACTGCGCAAGCTGGGACTCAAGGTCTTTTACGGTGACGCCGCCCGCGCCGACCTGCTGCGCTCCGCCGGAGCTGACAAGGCGCGCCTGATCGTTCTGGCGATCGCCGATCAGGAGAACACCCTCGGACTGGTGCACACCGTCAAGAAACACTTCCCGCACCTGACCATCTTCGCTCGTGCGCACGGGCGGCTGCACGCCTACGAGTTGATCGGCGCCGGCGTCGACCACGTCTATCGGCAGAACTTCGACACCTCATTGCGTCTGGGTATCGACGCTTTGCGCGCTCTGGGCTTTCGCGCCTTCCAGGCCACCCGGGCCTCAAAGACTTTCCGTCGCCACGATGAGCACGCTCTGCGCGAGCTGGCCGAGATGCGCGAGGACCGGCAGAAGTATTTGACGGTCGCGCACCAGCGGATCCAGGACCTGGAGCGGCTTCTGCTCACCGAGCTGGAAGAGCCGGGAGAAGAACGGGACGCGGGTTGGGACACCGAGTCGCTGCGTGAGGAGTTAGGGCAACCGATCTGAACTTGCCGGATCCGTTGAACCGGCTCAGTCTGCCGTACGACCTCGCATGTCGCGGAACATGTCATCGACGCCCGAGGGCGGTTGGGTCAGCCGGCTCACGACGACCGTGGCGATGAAACCGCCGGCGAACGCCGGGATGAGCTCGTAGAGGCTGGCGGCGAGGACCGGGGTCAGCTCCCAGATGAAAGTGATCGCGGTGCCGGTGATGAGACCTGCCATCACCCCGGCGCGGGTGGTTCCGCGCCAGTAGAGGGCGAGGATCGAAGTCGGCCCGAAGGAGGCGCCGAGCCCCGCCCAGGCGAACAGAACGAGCCAGAAGACCAAGGCTTCGGCTGCGAGGCCGACCACCACAGCCGCGGTTACCAACAGCGCGACCACGATGCGGCTATAGAGCACCAGCCGCTTCTGCGGGATCGTCTCACCGCGATGCAGGATCTTCTCGTAGAAGTCGCGCACGACGCTCGAAGCGGCGACGAGGAGCTGCGAATCCGCCGTCGAGATGATCGCCGCAAAGATCGAGGCGACCACGACCCCGAAAGCCAAGGGATGGAGATGCTGGGCCGCGAGAAGCGGATAGAGCTGTTCGGTGTCCGCATCGGGCAGCATGGCGACGTCCGGGAAGTAGACTCGCCCCGCCAATCCGATGAACAGAGCGCCCCACGCCATCACGACGTTCCAGATAGTCCCCACGACCGCGGAGGCGCGCAACTGGTCCGGATCGGCGATCGACATGTAGCGCACGATGATGTGCGGGTTGCCCGCTGAGCCCAACCCGATACCCAGAAAGCCAATGATCACCCCGACAGAGAGTGCGAACGGATCGACCTGGGTCGGATCGAACGCCTGCAGCTCGCTGACGACGGCGGCCAGTCCGCCGCGGTCGGCGATGGCGATCACCGGTACCAGCACGAGCGCGACGATCATAATGCAGGCCTGCAGCGTGTCGCTGAGACTGACGGCCAGGAAGCCGCCGAGGGTGGTGTAGGCGAGGACGATGATCGCCGTCAACAAGATGCCGGTCGTCGCGCTCAGCCCGAAGCTCGCCGCGAACGCCTTGCCGCCGCCGACGAACTGCGAGGAGACGTAACCGACCATGAAGATGAGGATGATCAGGACGAGCACGGTACGAAGCCGGCCGTCTCGATCGCCGAATCGCGCGGCGTAGAAATCCGGGACGGTCACGCAATCGTGGGCCTCGCTGAAATGACGGAGCCGGCGTGCGTAGAACAAGAAGAGGAACAGTTCGGCGACGATGTAACCCGTCACCGCCCAGACCGCCCCCGCCCCCAGGGAGTACGCCATGCCGGTAACGCCGAGCAGCAGCCAGGCGCTGCGCCCCGACACCACGGCCGAGAGCGCCACGACGAAGCGGTTCATCTTCCGGCCACCGACGAAGAACTCGCTGACGCCGGCGGATGAGAAGCGAGCGGAGAGCACACCGATCAGTACGATGACACCCAGGTAGCCGACGAAGGCGGCGATGGCGAACGGGTCGGCCGAGATCTGTACCGCCACGCCTTCCTGCATCAGGGTCTCCGCTCTCGCGTGGCGATCGAGAGGACCACTGCAGTCGCGATGATCGCAGCGGGAAGCACGAACGTGACGAGGATGAAGGATAGAGGCACGGTCTTGTCTCGGTGTGTCGCCAGTGTCCCGGCCGAATGTTAGGATGGTTGGAGGAGGCAGACCAGTATGAACAGGCACACTCCTCTGCTCGAGGCGTTGCCTGCGCCTCTGAAACCATGTGAAGCGGGCTGGCGTAAGAGAAGGTAAGAAAGCGACTTGATCAAAGGGGAGCGGCGACAATGGGACCTTGGGATCCAGCGATTATTGGACCGATCGTCGGAGCGGTCATCACGCTGGGCATCACCGCTGGCGTCGCCAGTGTAATGATCTTCAGGCCGTTCACCAGGCAGCTCGGCGAGTTGCTCGAGCAAATGCGAATCGATCGTAAGCAGCAGAGCGGAAGCATCGATCAGAAACGGGTGGCGGAACTGATGGAGGGGCTGTTGGACAGGCTGGAAAGGCTCGAGGCGCGCCAGGACTTCACCGAGAAGGTGATCGAGAGCGCTGGCTGGCGGGGCGAGGGGGCCGCCTCACTCTCACCGGGCAGCAAACACGAGCGGCGCGACCGGACCGACGATAGCCAGGAAAGCGGATAACCACAGCGAGGCGCCGAATGGAAGAACTCATACCGATCATAATGTTCATGTCGATAGCCGCCGTGCTGATATTCCGGCCGTTGACGACACGGATTGGGAAGTCGATCGAGCGGTCGCGCGAGAGCAAGCAGGGCACATTGGACCCGCAGATGGCCAGGATGATGCAGCTAATGGAACGCCTGGTGGATCGAATGGACCGGCTCGAGGATCGAGTGGATTTCACTGAGCGTGTCCTCGAGCGACAGCGGGTGCAAGCGCAGCTCCCCTCAGACCTGCAGCCAACCGATGCCTCCTAGCGATCTGGCGCCATTGATCATCGGAGTAGCCATCACCCTGGCGGCGGCGGGCGTCTTGATCCTTCGTCCGCTCACCAAGAGATTGGGCGATTTGATCGAGGCGACAGCACGCGATCGGCGGCTGCAAGTCAAGGACGAGGCGCTCCAGCGTCTGACCCACGTGGTCGGCCAGCTGGCGGATCGGATCGAACACCTCGAGGAACGCCAGGACTTTGCCGAGCAGGTGCTGGCGTCGCACGAGCAGCCCAGATCCGAGCCGCGAGCCCGACTAAGCGAACCGCCGGATCTCTGAGCTAGCCGCCCGGGCGGAGCCGCTGCGGAACTCGCAGCCGCTCTTCATCGTATCACTCTCCCGAAGCTGCGCGCCTCTGGCGCATCGCACCAAACAAGCCGAAACTACACGCTCGACAAATCCACGATGCATCGACAGGAGAAGTCGGCATGACCTCATATATCGCCCTGCTCGCCGCCTCGGCGCTCCTGGCGACGGAGACACCGCCAGGGACCCAGAGCAACGATGGGCGTTTGTTGATACGCAACGTCGCCGTGAGCAGCCAGTCCGTCGTGTTCTCTTACGCCGGTGACCTATGGAGAGTTGGCCGTGAAGGCGGCGTGGCCGAGCAGCTGACGTCCGGCCCCGCGGACGACGACTACCCGACGTTCTCACCGGACGGCCTCAACATCGCCTTTTCCCGGCGCGGTGCCGACGATTGGGACGTGTATATCGTCCCGGCCCAAGGCGGCGAGCCGCGGCGAATGACGTACCACCCGGAGGCGGACATCGCCCGGACGTGGAACGCGACCGGCGACACGGTGATCTTCATGTCGCATCGGGACGAGAAGTACGTCTTTCGCCTCTACGCGATCAGCCGGGAGGGAGGGTTCACCAGTGCGCTTGCGCTCCCGCGGGCCTGGGACGCCTCGGTCTCCTCGGAGGGGGGCCGGGTTGCGTACGTTCCGTTCGCCTGGCCCGGAGAGCTGTTCGGGGCGGAGTGGCTCCACTATCGGGGCGGAATGAACGCGGGCATTTCGATCGTGAGGCTCGCGGGCGGGGACATCGTCAATATCCCAAGAGACGGTGCAAACGACCGCGACCCCGGATGGATCGGTAGCGTGCTCTACTTCGTCTCGGACCGCTCGGGGACCTTCAACCTTCACAGCTACGATCCCCGCACACGCCAGGTTGAACAGCATACCAGCCACGAACGCTACGGTGTGGAGTCGGCCTCGGCCGGCGCAGGCGTGTTGGCCTACGTGCAGGACGGAGGCATCAAGGTCTTCATTCCGGCTACCGGCCTGGTCGACACACTGCAGATTCAGGTCGAACCCGACCTGTCGGAGCGCGCGACGAGGAGCGTCGCGGGTGGGCGCTTCGTCCAGACCGGGTCGCCCTCGCCAGCAGGCGATCGGGTGGTGTTCGGCATGCGAGGCGAGCTCGTCGCCTACGATGTGGCGACAGGCGAGTACTCGAACCTGACGAACACTTCCGGTGCCGCCGAGCGCGACGCCATCGTCTCGCCGGATGGCCAGCGGATCGCCTATTTCACCGACGAGACGGGCAAGTACCAGCTCATCGTCCGCCCGGTCAGCGGGGACGGGCAGATCATCAACATCCCGGTCGAGCTCCGACCGAGCTTCTACCGCGAGCTGACCTGGTCACCGGACTCGAAGCACCTCGCGTTCTCTGACAAAGAGCTGACGCTGTGGGTGGCCGATGTCGAGACGGGCGGCGCACGCAAGGTGACGACTTCCACTCACTCGTACCAGGATTTCTATCAACCGGCCTGGTCGCCGGACGGCGTCTGGCTCGCCTATACGCGTTACGAGTCCAACCGTATCCGGACTGTCTACCTTTACCACGCGGAGCGGGGCCGGCGTGTGCAGTTGACCGACGGTCGGGTCGATTCGGAGCACCCGGTCTTCGATGCGACCGGGCGCTATCTCTATTTCGTGGCCAGCAATACGGCTCCGATTGGCGATTTCAATTGGAGTGTTCTATCGGGCACGCTGCTGCGGCCGTACGTGACGCGGACCCTCCAGCTGGTGGTGCTACGCGAAGGCTTGGCGGCGCCGGTCTACCCATTGGTCGGCGAGCCCAACCCGGCAGCCGATTCGTTGGCAGCGCCTCCAGAGGTCGCACCGCCAGAGAATCGTCGTGGGCCCGAAGGCCGTCCCCCTCCCGGTCGCGGCGTGCCGGGTGAACAGCTGCCCGAGGGCGGAATGACCGCCATCACCCTCAGAGACATCGGCGACCGGATCGTTCCGCTTCCGCTGCCCCCGAAGGACTTCGCCGGTCTGGCTCCCGGCGACCGGGGTGTGCTGTTCGTGTTGCTCAACGAGTGGCCCGATGCTCCCGGCGCCGTTGAATCTGCAACTCAGACGCTCTATCGCTACGACCTGTCGGAGCCGCAGGAGCTGTTCAGGTTGGTGGAGAACGTCGACGAGTTCGCGATCACGGTCGATCACAGCAAGATTCTCTACCGTCGGGGAAGCGACTGGGCGCTGGTTCCTGCGAGAGAGGCCTCGGGGTCCGAAACAGGACGCTTGGATTTGTCGGCCATCGAGCTCGAGATCGATCCCGCCGCGGAGTGGCAGCAATTGTACCACGAGTCGTGGCGACTCATGGAGGACTACTTCTACGATCCCGAGCACCACGGACAGAACCTCGACGAGCTTGAACAGCACTACGCGACGTACCTGCCCTCGATCGTACGGCGGCAAGACCTGAACCTTCTCCTTGCCAAAGGGCTGGGGACTGTCTCGGTGAGCAACCTAAGGGTCAGTGGAGGCGATCTGGCACCGCCGCCGGAATCGCCCGGCAGCGTGGGTTTGCTGGGTGCCGATTACGTAATCGATCGAGATCATTACCGAATCCGCAGGATCTACCGCTCCGGTAACCATAGCTACGCGGACCCGCTGATCAGCGGGCCGCTAGACCAGCCGGGCGTATATGTGCGGGAGGGCGACTATTTGGTCGCCGTGGATGGCAAGCCCGTTAGCACGAACCGCAACCTGCACTCCTACTTCCTGGGAAGCGCGCTTAAGCCCACGCGCATCACGGTCAGCTCTGATGTCAGAGAAGGTGCTCGACGCACCTACACGGTTGTTCCGCTGCCCAGCGAAGGTGCGCTGCGTCGCTGGGATTGGGCTGAACGCAACCGCCGCATCGTAGCGGAGGAGTCGCAGGGCATACTCGGCTACATTTACGTTCAAGACTTCGCTTCGGCCGGACTCGAAGCCACATTCCAACAGCTGTTGGAGAACACGGACAAGAGGGGTCTGATCATCGATCAGCGTTTCTCCGTCGGCGGCATTACAGCGGACTTCCTGTTCGACTTACTGCAGCGTGCTCCCGTTTACTACTACGCCTTCCGGCATGGAGACAACCTGGCCGTACCGCCGAACCCCCTGCCCGGGGCGAAGGTGCTGTTGATCAATGACGTCAACGATTCCGCCGCCGAGACCTTCGCTCTAATGTTCAAGCTCGGCAACGCCGGCAAGATCGTCGGAACGAGGACCGCTGGTGGTGGGGTCGAACTCTACAGCCCCGTCCCGAGACTGATCGACGGAGGCGAGATCGGCGTGCCTAGCCGCGCGGCCTTCAATCCGGCAGGCTCGTGGGACATCACGAACCAAGGAGTGCAACCCGACATCGAGGTTCCGCTCACCGCCGCCGATTGGTGGGAGGGCCGGGACCCGCAGTTGGGTACGGCGATTCGGACCGTCTTGCAGATGATCGTAGACAATCCACCTTTCGAAGTGACCAAGCCGGAGTATCCGGTCTACCCGCAGCCGCAGGAGGAGCAATGAGCCCCCGCCACAAACTCTACGGCGCCGTCGGTGTTCTCACCGTTCTCGCCGTTCTCGCCTTGGTCGGCTTTGCCGGAAACCACGGCCGTACCAGCGATCAGGCCGGTGACGATAAGAGCCAGCAGCCCAATTGCGCCCCCGAGAACGCCGGGCTCGGACTGCCCGACGGTTTCTGTGCGGTTGTCTTCGCCGATGAGCTCGGGGCCGCCCGGCATATGGCCGTGGCCGCCAACGGCGACGTGTTCGTGGCGCTGCGACAGTCCCGTCGCGAAGAGAGCACCGTCGGCGTCATGGCCCTGCGTGACACGGACGGCGACGGCGTGGCCGACGTTAAGGAGCACTTCGGCGACATGGGCGGCACCGGCATAGCGCTTCACGATGGCTACCTTTATTTCGGCCACAACGGCGGAGTGATCCGCTATCCGCTGCCCGACGGCAGCCTCCAGCCCTCGGGGCCGCCGGAGACCGTCGTCTCCGGCCTGCCTGACGATCGTAGTCACAGGGCCAA